>NZ_DALZXY010000019.1:0-26367 GCF_031988865.1 Arthrobacter sp. | reverse complement strand
CGTCAGGGTCGCCGGTCTTCGCCTCGGCGTCGCCCGCCTCCGCGTCAGGGTCGCCAGCCTCCGCCGCAGCGTCACCAGCCTCAGCCGCAGGGTCGCCCGCCTCCGCGTCGGCGTCGCCCGTCGGTTCCGTGGTTTCCGGATCCAAAACCGTGACGCCCTCGCCGGCGTCGACGGCGATTTCCGTGCCTTCGGGGGCAGGCTCGGGAATTCCGGCCTGCTTGCCTGCTTCTGCCGCTTCCTCTGACACTGCCCGTACTTCGGCGGCGGTTTCTGGAAGGGAGGCCGCTTCGGCTGCGTCCGCGCTGATGATGGGAGCGTCCAGCGAAGGCTCGGTCAGGTGGATCTCTTCCACTGGAACAACTTTGGGTTCGGCAGGTGCACCCTGTTGCACCTGAGTATCGAAGACTTCGGTCCAGAGTTCGGTGTCGTGCGAACCGTCGCCGGAGAGCCAGGCCGGTGCCTCGGTGTGGGAGACCAGATCGGCCACGCCTCCGCCTGGTCCGTCCGCAGGTTCTGCGGAGGAGCCGGCGGCCGGCCCTGGTTCCGTTTCGCCGGTTGGCCCCGCTGCCAGTGCTGATTCGGCTCGTGTGGCGGTCGAATCCGCGGCTGAATCTGCTTCCTCGGTTTCGGCTGGTGCCGCCTTCGGTTTCTCGGCGTCCGACGCCGCAGCCCCGGTGGGCTGCTCCGGTGGCAGGGTGGGCTCGTCAGCGGGGCCCGACGCATCCTTGGCGCCCGGGCCTGTGCGCAGCGGCCGTTTGGCTCCGCCCTTGGAGCCGAGCAGGCCCTTGGCTACCGTGCCCTTTGGGGCGGCGGCCGGACGCTTGGCACCCGGTATGCGCTTGCCTGATTTGCCCAGCTTGCCGGATTTGGCAGGTTTACCTGGCTTGCCTTGCTGCCCGGGGTCACCGGCGGTACCGGGGGAGGCGGCATCTTGGGGTGCGGGACGCCCTCGGGCTGGCTGCGGTTTAATAACTGGAATGCTCCTTGTAGCGGGGTTGTTCCGGACAGGCGGTGCTGCCTTTGCAGCTGGAGGCTTTGCCCCGGAACCTTTGGGGACAGCGTTGCCCTTCAGCGGCGGGGAGGGCCGCAGGGACTCCGCCGGCAGGGGTGATCCTGCCCGTGGCGTCCGCTTCTGATCGCTCATGGTGAACGTCTGTCCTCCCTGTTGATGGCCGCGCATGTGTCCCGCAACGTCTGTTCTTCCCTGACTTTAGCGAATTTGCAGGTGAGCGCGCAGTACGCGTCGGTAGGGGATAGGGACTAAACTTGGAAGTTGAGTGCGTGTGCCGGGTCGCAGAGGCCCAACGCAGCGGGAAAACATGTAACCTGTACTTACGACAAATTGACCAAATATTCCGGGGCCTCGCTCTTCTGCCCGAGCGACCACCTCCGGATCGACGCAAAAAGGGGGTCACGCCATGGGGCGCGGCCGTCAAAAGGCAAAAGCAACCAAGCAGGCACGCGAGATGAAGTACTTCACTCCTGCCACGGACTACTCGGCCCTGCAGCGAGAGCTGTCAGGACCTTCGAGCCGTCCGTCGAGTCGATATCCCGAGGAACCGGCTGAGCCGGACTACTCGGCGTACGAGGATAAGTACGCAGATCAATTTGGCGAGGAAGACGACGAGGACGAGGATTCCCGCCGCATCGGCTAGATGCAGCGACACTCGTTTTTCGGCAAGCCCAATTGCCCTCCTTCAGCGGATCACCGGTCGGTGGATCCGCTGAAGGGCGTTAAAGAGGGTTTTTGCAGGGGCACACCCCAATCTTTAAGAACAGAGCAAAAGAGGGTGGCTACTCCGAACGGAGCAGCCACCCTCTTTTAGTGCTGTTGTACGCGCCTAGGCGTAGCTGCCAACCAGCCGGACGGCGCCGCCGTCGACACCCTTGGCGCCCTGGACGTAGTCCGGGTTCGCGGTGTCGGGTTCCCCGGCAGCACCCACGGTGCCCATGGTCCATGCCGGGACGCCGCGCTCGGCCAGGCGGGCCAGGGCTGCGTCCGCGCCGGCGGCGTCGACAATCGCGACCATACCTACGCCGAGGTTCAGCGTCCGCTCCAGGTCCGGCAGCGGCACGTTGCCCAGTTCGCTCACGAGCTTGAAGACCGGGGGAAGTGACCAGGTGGAGCGGTCGACGGTGGCTTCCAGTCCCTTGGGCAGGACCCGGGCGAGGTTCGCGGCGAGGCCACCGCCGGTCACATGGCTGAAGCCGTGGACTCCGGCGGGAGCGAAGCGGGCCAGGTCCAGGCAGTCGGCGGCGTACACGCGGGTCGGCTCCAGCAGCTCTTCACCGAGCGTGCGTCCCAGCTCCGGGACCTGGCGCTCCAGCTGCCAGCCGGCATGGTTGACTACGCGGCGGACCAGGGAGTAGCCGTTGGAGTGGATGCCGGAGGACGCCATGCCAATAACGACGTCGCCCTGGCGCACCCGCTCCGGGCCAAGCAGATCGGCAGCTTCGACAACACCGGTGGCGGCACCGGCGACGTCGTACTCATCAACGCCGAGCAGGCCGGGATGTTCAGCGGTCTCCCCGCCGACCAGTGCGGTGCCCGCCACCTCGCAGGCAGCGGCAATGCCGCGCACGATGTCGGCGATGCGTTCCGGGACCACCTTGCCGCAGGCAATGTAGTCGGTCATGAACAGCGGTTCGGCGCCGACGACGACGATGTCGTCCACCACCATGCCGACCAGATCGAATCCGATGGTGTGGTGGATGTCGAGGGCCTGGGCGATGGCGACCTTAGTGCCGACGCCGTCGGTGGAGGTCGCCAGCAGCGGCTTCTTGTAGGTCAGGAGCCGGGAGACATCGTAGAGTCCGGCGAATCCGCCCACCCCGCCGATGACGCTGTCATTGTGGGTCGCCTTGACGGCTGCCTTCATGAGTTCAACGGCCCGGTCACCGGCTTCGACATCCACACCCGCGGAGGCGTAGGTGATGGCGTTTTCGCTCGCGCTCATACTGATTCTTTCTTGTCTGTGGGGGTCAGGAGATTCTCGAATTCGCTGTCCGGCCCGGGATCGCAGCCATCGGAACCATCCGCGGACGCGGGGTTCTCCAGCAGGTTCTTGCCCAGGCGGTCAGCGGGAGGAAGTGCGATGGGGTAGTTGCCCGTGAAGCACGCGGTGCAGAGTTTCTCACGCGGCTGCTGGGTAGCTCCGATCATTCCGTCGTCGGAGATGTAGGCCAGGGAATCCGCCCCGATGGACGCGCAGATTTCCTCGACCTCGGCGCCGTTGGCGATCAGCTCGGCCCGGGAAGCGAAGTCGATGCCGTAGAAGCACGGCCACTGGACGGGCGGAGAGGAGATCTTGACGTGAACTTCCTTCGCGCCGACTTCCCGCAGCATCCGAACAATGGCCCGCTGAGTATTGCCGCGGACGATGGAGTCGTCCACCACCACTACGCGCTTGCCGCGGATCACGGATTCCAGGGCGTTGAGCTTCAGCTTGATGCCCAGCTGGCGCAGGGTTTGGCTGGGCTGGATGAAGGTCCGGCCCACATAGGAGTTCTTGACGAAACCGTGAGCGAACGGGATGCCGGATTCCTCGGCGTAGCCCACGGCCGCCGGTGTGCCGGATTCCGGCACCGGGATCACGATGTCCGCTTCCACCGCATGCTCGCGGGCCAGCTGGCGGCCCATTTCCACGCGGGATTCATAGACCGAGCGCCCATTGATGGAGGCATCCGGGCGGGCCAGGTACACGTACTCGAAAACGCAGCCGGCCGGCGTCGGCTCCCCGAACATCCGGGAACGGATCCCGTTCTCATCGATCGCGATGAACTCACCGGGCTTGATCTCGCGGATGAAGGTTGCACCGACGGTGGCCAGGGCGGAGCCTTCGGAAGCGACGACCCAGCCCCGGTTCAGGCGGCCCAGCACCAGCGGCCGGACGCCGTAGGTGTCACGGGCGGCGTACAGGGTGCCTTCATCCATAAAGACGAAGGAGAACGCGCCGCGCAGTTTGGGCAGCAGCTCGAGGGAGGTTTCCTCCAGGGTCCGTTCGTCGGTGCCGTTGAGCAGTGCCGTAACCAGGGCCGTGTCAGAGGTGTTGCCCTGCGCGATTTCGCCGGCGCGGGGGCGGCCCTGGCGTTCCAGGATCAGTTCGTACAGTTCCGCGGAGTTGGTGAGGTTGCCGTTGTGGGCCAGAGCCACGGTACCGGCGGAGGTGGCGCCGAGTGTCGGCTGCGCATTCGCCCAGTGGGACCCGCCGGTGGTGGAATAGCGGCAGTGGCCGATGGCAATGTGCCCCACCAAGGTGTTCAGGGTGGTCTCGTCGAAGACCTGGGAGACCAGCCCCATGTCCTTGTAAACGCTGATCCGTTTACCGTCGCTTGTCGCGATGCCGGCGGACTCCTGTCCGCGGTGCTGCAAAGCGTAAAGTCCGTAATAGGTAAGCTTCGCTACCTCTTCGCCGGGGGCCCAGACACCGAAAACGCCGCAGGCATCCTGCGGACCTTTCTCGCCGGGCATGAGATCGTGGGAAAGCTTTCCGTCACCGCGTGCCATGGAACTCATTCTCTCATGATCGCCGCGTGCAACCTGTTCCCGGACGGTGCGTTACGCGGCGGGGGATCCACCCGTGTTGCCGGGCTCATCATCGGCAGCTTCGACGACGGCGTGCTTGGCGCGGCGGACGCTGATGCGGTCCAGGATCAGGGCGGCGATCGAGCCCAGGGCGACGCCGGGCAGGGCGAGAACCACGAAGAAGAAGCCCAGGACGGCCTCGCGGGTGTACTCCGGGTTTTCCTGGCCGGTGTAGGCCATAAAGAGGGCAACTACGAAGGCGACAACCGCGCCCAGCACCATAAAGGGAACGAAGCGGGGAGCGCGGCGGATAGTGATCTCGCGGCGCTCAGGGCTGTGCTGCTCGGAAGTCATACAGGAATTCTACCGGCAGTAGAGCCTAAGGCTGCCCGCTGCCGCGGAACCGCTGAAACAGCGGAAGGCACTCTGAGAGGTCTGCGCGCAGCCCCGAAGCGGAGACTTTCCCGGCGGCGACGGCCTCCGCCCAGCTCAACGACCCCGTTACCAGAGCCAGCCAGGTCGCCGCGTCGGTTTCCACGACGTTCGGCGGAGTGCCGCGCGTGTGGCGGGGCCCGGGGATGCACTGAGTGACACCAAACGGCGGCACCCGGACTTCCACGCTGTTGCCCGGAACCCGTTCGGCCAGCTCCTCGAGTGCGTAGCGAACCGCCGTCGCCGTGGTGGGCCGGTCTGCTCCGCCGGCTGCTGCAGCGGCGAGCGCGGCACTGCCGTCAGCTGAGGAAATCCTGCGTCGTGCCATGTTTCAGTCCAGCAGTGCCGTGACGGGGGCGGCGAGCCGGAGGCTGCCAACCGGGTTCCCGCCGCCGAGCACCGGAGGCACCACCTTGGCGAGGACCTTGAAGACACGCTCGGGATCGATGGCCCCGCTCGCCGCCAGCAGGGTCAGGCCTACGAGCGTTGCGGCGCGGCCGTTGCCGTCGAGCATCTTCAGCGCCACGGAGGCACCGGTGGCGGTGCCCAGGACCAGGACGCCTTCGGCGCCGCTCTTGGCGATGATGCCGAGGTCCTCGATCACCACGGTATTTTCCCGGCCGGAACCGTGAACTGCCCACGGGTAGTCGAGGATGGTGGTGGCAACCGTGGCGGCGCGTGCATCGCCGTGTTTGCCGGACGGTGCCTGGGCCAGCCGGCCGATGCCGCGGGCAAGGCCGGTCAGGGAGACCGCCGCCAGGGGAGCGCCGCAACCGTCCACGGCCCAGTGGGCGGGAACCTCGCCGCAGAACTCTTCGATGACGCGGGCGACGCCCTGCTGCATCGGATGCTGCGGGTCAAGGTAGGTATCGGTGTCCCAGCCGTTTTCGGTGCAGGCCCAAAGGAACGCCGCGTGCTTGCCGGAGCAGTTGAACGCAATTTTCTGTTTGCCCTTGCCGGCGCGGACCAGCGCGGAGCGGGCCTCCTCATCCTGCGGCCAGTCCGCCGGGCACTGCAGGTCTTCTTCGGTGAGGCCGGCGGCCTGCAGCATGCCGCGCACGACGTCGGTGTGTTCCTTGGCGCCGATGTGGCTGGCTGCGGCCAGCGCAACCTGGGGCCCGCGCAGCGGAACCCCGGCCTGCATGGCGGCGACCGCCTGGAACGGCTTGAGCGAGGACCGGGGGAAGACCGGCGTCGTGATGTCACCGAGGGCGGTCACCACCGACCCGTCTCCGGAGAGAACGACGGCGGAGCCCACGTGCCGGGACTCGATGAAGCCATTGCGTTCCACAACGGCGAGTTCGACGGCATCAGCGGCAGTAAAAGTGGCAGGCATACCGCCAAGTCTACGAAAGACCGGTGCACACTTCGGGACGCGCGCGGGAATGCCGGCCGGGTTCTTGCCGGAGTGGAACGGAGGACGTAGGTTTGCCGCCACAGTCTGGAGAGCGGGCCAGCCAGCCCGGTGACGACCACAAAAAGGGGGAACTGTCGTGGGCACAGAGCGTCCGGACGAGCCCGCCCGGTGGGATGGAACGTGGGAGGGCCTGCCACCTAAACGCCGGCGCTTTTTCTTCTGGGCGTTTCTCTGGGCGTTCCTCCTCGGCACCCTGGTCCGTGGACTGCTGGAGAACTTGGGGATGACGGAGCTGACAGCTGGCCTGTTGACGTTCATCGTGGCGCTGGCCATCCTGGCACCCACCGGCCGCGCTGCGCTGGAGGAACGCAAGCAGCGGCTGGCCAAGGGGGAGGAAGCGGCTCCCGGACCCGTCACCGGGCGGAAGGTGGTGCGCTGGGCGGTTGCATCCGTGCTGCTCTGGGCTGTCATGGTCGGAATGCTGATCTGGGAACCCGGGCTCTATATCCCGGTTCTCCCGCTGATCGTTACCGTCATGACCGTCATCTACTTCAAACGGTGGATGCGGGAGCGCACCGCCGCGGAGTCCGGAGGAAAGTGAGGGACGCACGAGGTGAGACAGGGGGCGCGATGACCGCCCCAGCACAGCCATCGTGCCCGTCTGCCCCACTGTGCGCGCCGGCGGCCCCGTTGCATCCGCCACCAATTACTATCCGCCCGCCGGTACGGCGCGGGCAACGCATCAGGGCGATACGGTCCGGCGGGCGCCGTCATGCTGATGCACCGGCTTTCAGGCCGCGCGTCCCTGCCAGTACGCTGAATGATTGTGAAGGTTCTCGTTGTTGGCCCCGGTGGCCGCGAACACGCCATTGTCCGGGCCTTGCTGGCCGACCCCTACGTTTCCGAAGTCCACGCGGCTCCCGGCAACGCCGGGATCGCCCAGATTGTGCCAGTCCACCCCATCAACGCCAGCGATCCCGCAGCTGTCACGGAACTGGCCCGCAGCCTCGGTTCCGATCTGGTTGTCGTCGGCCCGGAGGCTCCGCTCGCCGCGGGCGTCTCCGACGCCCTGGCCGATGCCGGCATCCCGGTCTTCGGGCCGTCCAGGGAAGCTGCCCAGCTCGAAGCCTCCAAGGCATTCGCGAAGCAGGTGATGGCTGCGGCCAACGTCCCCACGGCCATGGCGCGGGTGGCCGCGACGGCTGAGGAAGCCGCTGATGCGCTCGATACCTTCGGCGCTCCCTATGTGGTTAAGGATGACGGACTCGCCGCGGGCAAGGGCGTCGTCGTCACATCCGATCGAGATGAGGCCCTGGCGCACGCCCAGGCGTGCTTCGACGCCGGCGGCACCGTCGTCATCGAGGAATACCTCGACGGACCCGAAGTTTCCCTCTTTGTCCTCTCCGACGGCCGGCACGTGGTGCCGCTCGCCCCGGCGCAGGACTTCAAGCGCATCTTCGACAACGACGAAGGGCCCAACACCGGCGGCATGGGCGCCTACTCACCGCTCGAATGGGCTCCAGCCCACCTGGTGGACGACGTCATTGCCCGTGTTGCCCAGCCCACCGTTGATGAGATGGCCGCCCGCGGCACCCCGTTCGTCGGGGTCCTGTACTGCGGGCTGGCCCTGACCTCCCGCGGCATGCGCGTGATCGAATTCAATGCCCGCTTCGGCGACCCGGAAACCCAGGCCGTGCTGGCCCGGCTGAAGACCCCGCTTGGCGGGCTGCTGCTGGCTGCCGCCAAGGGCGAACTGGATGCCATGGAGCAGCTGAAGTGGGACGCGCGCACGGCCGTCGCCGTCGTCGTCGCTTCCGAAAACTACCCGGACACCCCCCGCACCGGCGACCCGATCCTGGGCCTGGCCGAAGCCGAGGCCATCGAGGGCGTGCACGTGCTGCATGCCGGAACCCGGATCGATAACGCTGAGATCGTCAGCGCCGGTGGGCGGGTGCTCGCCGTCGTCGCCCTGGGGGAGAACCTGACCCAGGCACGCGACCTGGCGTACGCCGGGGTCGCCGAGATCGGTTTGGAAGGATCCCAGCACCGGACGGACATTGCGCTCAAGGCCTCCCGCGGGCAGATCGTGGTGCCGGCCGGCAGTGCCGGCATCGACAACGAGAAGGAACTTTCATGAGCCTGGCACCGCAGCTGCAAGGCTGGCAGCACGTCTACTCCGGCAAGGTCAGGGACCTGTATGTCCCGGAGGGCCCGGATGCCGCGCAGGACCGGGTGCTGGTGGTCGCCAGCGACCGGATCAGCGCCTATGATCATGTGCTCTCCAGCACCATTCCGGACAAGGGCCGGATCCTGACCCAGCTGAGCCTTTGGTGGTTCGACCAGCTGAAGAACATTCCCAACCACGTGATTTCCGCAGACGAAGGTGTGCCGGCGGAGGTCGCCGGGCGCGCCATGATCTGCAAAAAACTGGCGATGTACCCGGTGGAGGCCATCGCCCGCGGCTATCTCACCGGTTCCGGGCTCATCGAGTACAAGCAGTCCCAGACCGTCTGTGACGTGCCGCTGCCGGCCGGCCTGGTGGACGGCTCGCGCCTGGACCCGGCGATCTTCACCCCCTCGGCCAAGGCTGAGGTGGGGGAACATGACGAAAACATTAATTACGACGCCGTCGTCACCGCTGTGGGTGCCGAAACCGCAGCCAAGATCCGGGACCTGACCCTGGAGATCTACACGACCGCCGAGGCGATTGCCCGGGAACGGGGGATCATTCTGGCGGACACCAAGGTGGAGTTCGGGCTGGATCCGGCCACCGGCCTCGTGACCCTGGGTGATGAGGTGCTGACCCCGGACTCCTCGCGGTTCTGGGATGCGTCGCTGTACGAGCCCGGCCAGGCGCAGCCGTCCTTCGACAAGCAGTATGTCCGGGACTGGCTGACCTCCCCGGAGTCCGGCTGGGACAAGGCCTCGGACACCCAGCCGCCCGCGCTGCCGGCCGACGTCGTCGAACGCACCCGTGCCCGCTATGTCGACGCGTACGAGCGGCTGACCGGCGAGACATTCGCCTAGCCTGCAGCGCGCCAATGGCCCCGGGGAAATCCCGGGGCCATTTCGCGTCTCTGGTCCCGGGCATCAGGGGGGGAGGGACGTAGTTTCCCAGCGAGTGGTGCAGGAGTTAGCTAGTGAGAACCCAGCTGCCACAGGGGTAACACTGGGTGGGAAACCGCGCGCCGGGCGTTCTCGTCCCAGGAACGCATGTCGGGAGGCACACCTGCGCCCGGTTGCCCGATGCGCGGTGAAGGTTGGGAGGCAGCGTCAGGTTTACCCTCGGAACGTCAGATGGACGGTACCGCTCTCCGCTGATTCGGAGCTGACGTCGTAGGCGTCTTCCAGTCCGCGGAGGCCCTCCCACAGATTGATGCCGCGGCCGAGCAGGATGGGTGCGATGCCAACGTGCAGCTGGTCCACCAGCCCTGCCTCCAAGAATGATTTGACCACCGTGGGCCCACCGCCGATCCGGACGTCCTTGCCGGCGGCGGTGTCCGTGGCCCGTTCCAGGGCCTCCTCGGGGGAAGCGGTCAGGAACTCGAAGCGGGTACCGTTGGCCATCTCGATCGCTGGACGCGGAGTATGGGTTAGAACAAAGACCGGCACCCGGAACGGCGGCTCGTCGCCCCACCAGCCCTGCCAGTCCGGGTCCTCCGGGAAATTGTGCAGGCCAAACATCCCTGCTCCCATGATTTCGGCCCCGACGCCCTCAAAGTAGGCTTCGGCATACTTGTCGTCGACGCCTGTCGTGCCCTCGCCACGGGTCTCGTGCAGTACCCGCTCGCGGAAGGTGCGGGTGGCTGCGTAAGCGCCGACCAGCCGGCCCCAGTCCTGGCCGAACGGGTGCTCCGGTGTCTGGTCGGTGGTGGTGGCGTAACCATCGAGGGATACGTTGAGGTCTACACGGACGGCCATAGCGACTCCTGGGTGGCGGGGCAGAGAGTGAACCCGAGCTTACCGGCGGCAACGGACGGCGCAAGGGACGCAGGCTCAGAACACAAAAAGGACCCGCCGAATCCGGCAGGTCCTTCTGTGTTTTGGTCGGGGTGACAGGATTTGAACCTGCGACCTCGTCGTCCCGAACGACGCGCGCTACCAAGCTGCGCCACACCCCGTAACCACTGCTTTGGTGAAGGTTTCCCTCCCGCCGAAGCAACTTTACAAGTGTACTCGACAACCTGCGGGAGCGCGAAATTCAGCGTCTGGCCGGGTGAAACAACACTTACACGAGGGAATCCTGCCAGGCAGCGTTGAGCGCCGCGAAGCGTCCGGTTCCGCTGGTCAGTTCCTTCGGCGTTCCGTCCTCCACGACCTCGCCGGAGTCCATCACCAGCACCCGGTCAGCGATCTCCACGGTGGAGAGCCGGTGCGCGATGATCAAAGCCGTCCGGCTGCCCAGCAAGGTTTTCAGCCCCTGCTGCACCAGCCGCTCGCTGGGGATGTCCAGTGAGGAGGTGGCCTCATCGAGGATCAGCACCGCCGGATCGGCCAGGAATGCCCGGGCGAAGCTGATCAGCTGCCGCTGTCCGGCCGAGACCCGGCCGCCGCGCTTGTTCACATCGGTCGCGTATCCCTCGGGCAGGGACTCGATGAACTCATGCGCACCCACCGCCCGGGCAGCCGCCTCAATCTCCTCCGGGGAGGCGCCGGGCCGGCCCAGGGCAATGTTCTCCGCCACGGAGCCGCTGAACAGGAACGCCTCCTGCGTCACCATCACGACGGCGCGGCGCAGGTCCCGCTGGGTGAGGTTCCGCAGGTCCACGCCGTCCAGCAGCACCGCGCCGGCGGAGGGGTCGTAGAAACGCGCGATCAGCTTGGCCAGCGTCGATTTCCCGGCGCCGGTCTGTCCCACCAGGGCCACCGTCTGCCCGGCCGGAATATGCAGGTCCAACCGTGGCAGGATCAGCGGCCCGTCACCATACCGGAACTCCACGCCGTCGAACCTTATGTCCCCCTTGGCATCCTTCAACTCCACCGGATTCTTCGGCGGCCGCACGGTCGGGATTTCCTCCAGCAGTCCGGACACCTTCTCGAGCGCCGCGGAAGCGGACTGAAACGAGTTGTAGAACATCGCCATCTGATCCACCGGCTGGAAGAAACGCTTGGCATAGAGCAGAAGTGCCAGCAGCGCACCGACTTCCAGGCCGCCGTCGAGCACCCGGTAGCCGCCCACCAGCAGCACCAGCGCCACCGTAGCGTTGCCGATCAGGATCAGGCCCGGCTGGAAGACGCCGTTGAGGTTGATCGAGCGCAGCGTGGCCCGGCGGTAATCCTGGGCCAGCTCGTCATTCTTCGCGGCATTGACCTTCTCCCGGCGGAAGGCCTTCACGGCCCGGATGCCGGTCATGGTCTCGATGAAATGCACGATCAGCCGGGCCGAGGTCACCCGGGACGCGCGGTAGGCGATCTGCGAACGCTTCTGGTACCAGCGGGTCAGCAGGAACATCGGGACGAACGCCACACAAAGCAGCACTCCGGTGCGCCAGTCCAGGAGGAAAATACTGGCCGCTGTGAAGATCATGAACATGGCCCCGGACGCGAGCGAACTGATCCCGGAGTCCAGCAGTTCGCGCAGCGCCTCCAGATCCGAGGTCTGCCGCGAAATGATCCGCCCGGAGGTGTACCGTTCATGGAATTCCAGGCTCAAGCGCTGGGTATGCCGGAAGACCCGCAGCCGCAGGTCCAGCAGCATCGCCTGGCTCAGCTGTGCGGTGGAACGGACGTAGCCGGCGGTCAGTGCCGCGGCCAGGATGGCCGCGAGCAGGTACGCACCGCCGGAGAGCAGAAGCGGGACCGAGCTGCCGTCGTTCAAGGCCGGGAGGGCGTGGTCAATCCCGTAGGCGATGATCGCCGGGCCGGCCACGCGGGCGGCCTGTGAAATCACGACCAGGATGATCGTGAGGATAAACCGGCCGCGGTTGGGCCGCAGCAGGGAACGCAGCAGGGCGAGGGAGCGGCGGCGGACGGCCTGGCTTTGGGCCCGGTCCAGGTTGACGTTGTCCTCCCCGGCGGTGCCGGTGCCGGCCTCCAGCCCGGGGGAGTTCCCGGGCAGGGGAGTGCCGCCGCGGCGGATGCTGAACCGGCTCACAGGACCACCCCGTCTTCGTTTCCGGTTTCCAGATCGCTGTCCAGGTCCACCGGAGCGGTGGGCAGGCTCGCGATGACATGCCGGTAGTGCTCATTGCCTGCCAGGAGCTCGGCATGCGTTCCCACCGCGGAGATCCGTCCGTCCTGGAGCAGTGCCACCCGGTCGGCGAGCGAGACCGTGGAGGGCCGGTGTGCCACCACCAAGGTGGTGGTTTCCGCCAGGACCTCGCGCAGCCGGTGCTCCACCAGCTCCTCGGTCCGTACGTCCAGGGCGGAGAGCGGATCATCCAGAACCAGGACCTTGGGCCGGGCTGCGATGGCCCGGGCCAAGGCGATCCGCTGGCGTTGCCCGCCCGACAGGCTCAGCCCTTCCTCCCCGATCAGGGTGTCCACGCCGTCGGGCAGTGAGTAGACAAACTGGGCCTGCGCGACGTCGAGCGCTTCCGTCAGCAGCTGCTCCGCCTCGGCGTTATTTGCTGCATCGGCGCCGAGCAGGACATTGTCCCGGACGGAGCTGGAGAACAGCGTGGTGTCCTCGAACGCGACCGCCACCAGTGAGCGCAGGTCCGCCAGGGAATACTCGCGCAGGTCCACCCCGTCGATCCGGATGCTCCCGCCCGTGACGTCGTACAGCCGGGGGACCAGCTGGAGCAGCGTGGACTTTCCGCTGCCAGTGATCCCAACCAGCGCCATGGTTTCGCCCGCGCGCAGGTCCAGGGTGACGCCGTCGAGCACGTCCGGCCGCTCCGCTGCCGCGTTCGGGTAGGCGAAGTGGACGTCGTCGAAGGCCAGGTTGCCGCGCACCCCAGCCGTGTCCGGTGGCTGCCGTGGCTCCGGCGGGTCGGTGATGGTGCGCCTTGCGTCCATGACTTCGAAGTGCCGGTCGATCGCGGTCTTGGCCGTCAGCGTCATGGACAGCAGCGGGCCCATGGACTCCACCGGCCCGGCCACGACCGCGGCCGTGGCGAAGAAGGCCACCAGGGAGCCGATGCTGAGCTCACCCGCATTGACCAGCAGGATGCCGAGCACCAGGGACACCGCCAGCGCGGCCTCGGGCAGCAGGGTAATGACCAGGGAGAATTTGGCCAGCGAATTGGCCTTGTAGACCTCGGTCTGGCGCAGTTCCTCAGCCTGCTCGCCGAAGGCATCCAGCGCCTCGGTACTGCGCCCGAAGGCCTTAAGCACGCGGATGCCGTGGACGGATTCCTCCACCGTGGTGGCCAGGTCACCGGCCTGGTCCTGGCTCTGCCGGGAGACCCGGCCGTAGAAGCGGCGGAAGCGGAAGCCGTACACGACGATCGGAACGGCCGCGAGCAGGAACACGAGCGCGAGCTGCCAGGAGGTGAAGAACATGATGGTGACGCCGATGGCCACGGTCAGCGCCGTGACAACCAGCATCATGGCCCCGAACGCCATCCAGCGGCGGATCAGGTTCAGGTCGCTCATCGCACGGGAGAGCAGCTGTCCCGAGCCCCAGCGGTCGTGGAAGGCGACGGAGAGGTCCTGCAGGTGCCGGTAGAAGGAGGTGCGCAGGCTGGTTTCCACGGTGGTGGCCGGTGCGACGGCGAATTGCCGGCGCAGTGCCATGAAGGCCGCCTCGAGGGTACCAAGCAGCAGCACGATTCCGGCGGCCCACCAAAGGGCGGAGACCGCACCGCCGGGGTGCAGGTAGGAGTTCACCAGGATCCGCAGGACCTGGGGGATCGCCAGGGCGACAATGCTGGCACCAACCGCGCTGAGGAACCCGAGAAACAGGCGCGGAAGGATCGGCTTGATGTGCGGGTACAGGCGCCCCAGGGACTGCCACAAAGTTGTCTGCGGGGGCATGGGTCCTCTTCGAACTGAGAAGGTCCGCACGGTGCAGGGCGCGGACCGATACGGCTCAATCGTAGGCCACTGCACCCCTGCAGCTCCCCACCTTGAGGGCGGAAACTGCCGGTTTGAGCCGTCTTCGGAGCGGTTTCTGTGCTCTCGCGGGGTTGGGCGGAGCTAGCTTGCCGCGGGCGTGAGCGTGAGCAGGACCGCCTCGGGCCGGCAGGCGAAGCGCACCGGGGCGAAGCGGGAGGTGCCGATTCCGGCGGAGACATTCAGCGGTACCGTGCGGCCGTTGTGCTCCCAGTCGGTGAGGCCCTTGGCCCGCCAGGTCGGCAGGTCACAGTTGCTCACCAGCGCACCGTAGCCCGGGATGCAGACCTGCCCGCCGTGGGTGTGCCCGGCGAGGATAAGCTTGGCGCCGCCGTCGGTGAAGTAGTCCAGCACCCGCTGGTATGGGGCGTGGGCGACGCCGATGCGCAGGTGGCGGGCGGTATCCGACGTCGAACTTCCCGCCGGGAAACCGGCGTAGCGGTCGCGTTTCAGATGGGGATCGTCAACGCCGGAGAAGTCCAGCCGAAGCCCGCCCAGCACGATCGACTGGTTCCGGTTGCTTAGGCCCACCCAACCCGCGTTGCCGAAGGCGGAGAACATCTGCCCGTGCGGCAGCTTCGCCGGCTCCTTGCGCTGTTTCGAGGGGCCGGTGAAGTACGTGAACGGGTTCTTCAGCACCGGGGCGTAGTAGTCGTTCGAGCCCGGCACAAAGACACCGGGGAAACGCATCAGCGGCTTCAGCGCCTCCAGCAGCGGCGGGATGGCCTCGCGGTGGCTGAGGTTGTCCCCGGTGTTCACCACCAGATCCGGTTCCAGATCCGCGAGGGAATGCAGCCAGCGGGTTTTGCGGGCCTGCCCAGGGACGTAGTGGATGTCCGAAAGGTGCAGGACCCGCAGCGGTTTGCTGCCAGGGGGGAGCACGGGCACCGACTCGGTCCGGATGCCGAAGAGGTTCTTCTCAATCAGGGAGCCGTAGGCCAGGGCGCCGGCGCCGGCAGCAGCCATGCTGCCGGCAACCCAGGCCGCGGATTTAAGGGCCGGGAGCGTGTTGGGTGTCGTCAAGGTCAGTCGTCGCCTTGGCCGTTGCCGTTGCCGTTGTTGCCGTTGCCGTTCCCGTTGCCGTTGCCCTGCCCGTTGTTGCCATTGTTGCCGTTGTTGCCCTGCCCGGGCCCGCTGGGTGAGGCGGAGCGTGCAGGTGCGGGCGGCGGCGCCGTCTGGCCGACGACGTTGGCCGGCGGGGCGGGGAACGGATTGGCCTCGTACTGACCCGGGACACGCTGGATGAAGTTCTTCCAGGACGGGCCGGCAATCAGGGAACCATCAACCTCGGGGTAAGTCCGGCCACCGATCAGCTTGTCCGACATGGTGGTGTTGTTGGCCTTCCAGTTACCGATCCACGTTGCAGTGGAGAGGCCCGTGCTGTAGCCCATGAACCAGGTCTGGGACCGGAAGTCGTTGGTGCCGGTCTTGCCTGCCGTCGGCACGCCGACCTGCAGGTTGATGCCGGAGCCGTTGGTCATCACCCGCTGGGTCGCCATGTTGACGCCCTGGGCGACTTCCTTCTTCATGACCTGTTCGCAGTCCTGCTCCGGAACCGGAAGTTCGGTGCCTTCCGGGGTTTTCACGGACACCAGGGCCCGCGGTTCGCACTGCAGGCCGTCAGCGGCGAACGTCGCGAAACCGGTGGCCATGGACAGCGGCGAAGCGTCGCCGCCACCGCCAAAGGTCGACGGCGGATCGACCGAGAGCATCTCCCGCTCACCGGAGTCGCCCTTGCCGTTGTGGACACCGGCGGCGAAGGCGATCTCCTGGAATTTGCACAGGTCCAGTTCCCGGGCCTCGGCCAGGGTAATGGTGTTGTAGGAGTTCGCCAGGCCGTCCAGGACGGTGGTGTTCTTGTAGTTTGTGTCCCCGTAGTTGATCGGCGTCCACGGGTCGGTGCTGACGTAGGCGCCTCCGTAGCAGCTGGCATTCCAGCGGGTGCCCACGGGATAGGTGCGCTTGCTGCCGTCGAGAGTGGTGTTCAAGGTCTTGCCGGCATCCAGCCAAGCTGCAACGGTGAACGGTTTGTACGTTGATCCCGGTTGGAAGCCGCCGAGGCCGCCGAGGTACTTGTTTGGATCACCGTCCTGGTAAACATCCACGTTGAAGTTCTGCACGGAGTTTCCGTCCGCCAGCTCAGGCGTAAAGCGGGTGTTCTGGGCCATGACCTTGATGTCGCCCGTCCCCGGCTCGACGCTCACCATGGAGTGGCCGATCTCGGGGTCGGTGGTGTCCGGGTTGGCGGTCTCATTGATCGCCGCCTGCGCTGCGCTCTGCAGGGCCGGGTCCAAGGTGGTGGTGATGCTCAGGCCGCCGCGGTAGAGCAGCTTGTCCCGGTCCTCGTACGTAGCGCCGTAGCGGTCGTCGTTGAGGACCAGCTGCTTGACGTAGTCGCAGAAGTAGGGGGCCTGTTCGGCGCCCACACAGCCGTTCAGCACCGGGGTGATAGCCAGGTCCAGCCCCGTGGCAACCGCGGTGTCGTACTCCTCCTGCGAGATGCGGCCCTTGTCCAGCATGGCCTTCAGCACCAGGTTCCGGCGCTCCAGGGAACGTTCCGGGTTCAGCTCCGGGCTGTAATAGGTGGGACCGTTGACGACGCCGGCCAGCAGCGCTGACTGCGCGATGCTCAGGTCTTTGGCATCCACATTGAAGAAGTACTTCGACGCCGCCTGGACTCCAAAGGTGGTCCCGCTGAACGGCACGATGTTGAAGTAGCCCTCTAGGATCTCGTCCTTGCTCAGTTCCTTTTCGACGGCGATCGCCAGCTTCATCTCGCGCAGCTTGTCGCCGATGGTCTTCTGCCCGCTGAAGACGACTTCGCCGCCTTCCTGCATGTTGGTATCGATGATCACGTTGTTCACGTACTGCTGGGTGATCGTCGAAGCACCGCGGGTACGGTCAGAAGTGGCGTTGGAGACGATGGCGCCAAAGATGCCCTGCAGGTCCACGCCGCCATGCTCGTAGTAGCGGTCATCCTCAATGGCCAGCATCGCGTCCACCATGTGCGGCGAAATCTCGTCCAGCGTTACCGGCTGGCGGTTCTCCTCATACATGGTGGCGATCAGCGAGCCGTCATTGGCATAGATCTTGGAAGGCTGGGCCAGGGCACCGCGCTGCAGTTCCGATGGCAGCTGGTCAAAGAACTGCAGGGACCCGGAGGCCGCGGTACCCGCCGCGGCGGCCACCGGAACCAGAAGACCGGCGGCGAGTACGCCGGAGAGCGCACTCACACCAAAAAAGGCGACAATCTTTCCCAGAGTGGTAGCCGTGTCAAAAAAAGGAGATTTGCTAGCTGCCATGCCGATCAGTCTACAAGCACGCGCTAGTCTTTGGATCATGAGCAAATGGGAATACTTCATCACACCGCTTCCTCTTCACACGCCGGGGGCGGTCCTGAACATGCATGGCGAAGAAGGCTGGGAACTGGTGCAGATCACCCCCGCGCCGAACGGAACCGGAGCCGTGGCTTACATGAAGCGGGAGAAAAGCTAGTGAGCGCCGCTCCTGAGGCAGCCTCCGCCGTCGAGCGCCGGCTCGCCGAGCTGGGACTGGAGCTGCCGGAGGTCGCCGCCCCGGTGGCCGCCTATGTTCCGGCCGTTGTGACCGGGAACCACGTCTACACCTCCGGACAGCTGCCGTTCATCGACGGCGCACTGCCTGCCACCGGGAAGGCAGGTGCCGAGGTCAGCGCCGAGGATGCCAAGACCTATGCCGCACGCTGCGCAGTGAACGCCCTGGCGGCCATCAAGTCGCAGATCGGCGACCTCGACCGGGTGACCCGGATCGTCAAGGTGGTGGGCTTCGTGGCCTCTGATCCGTCCTTCACCGGGCAGCCCGGTGTGATTAACGGCGCTTCCGAGCTGCTCGCCCAGGTCTTCGGTGAGGCAGGCAGCCATGCCCGTTCCGCCGTCGGCGTTGCCGTACTTCCACTGGATTCCCCGGTGGAAGTGGAAGTGATCGCTGAGTTTGCCTAGTTCACCCACCCGTTCTTTTCAGCTGCCGCCTTGGCAAGAGGCGGCAGCTGAAAGCTGGTTCGAGCGCGGGGAGACTGCCCCGCGCAAGCCCCGCCAGGCATCATCGGTGCTGCTGCTGCGGGACTCCCGGGATGGCGCGGAAACGTTCCTGCGCTACCGCCGGGGCGAGTCGCCCCTCGGGAAGATCGCGTTCCCGGGTGGAAGCGTGGAAACCGCCGACGACGACGCCGTGACCTGGTACGGCCCGACCCCGTCGGAGTGGGCCAAGGTCCTCGGGATGGACGACCCGCAGGAAGCAAGACGGCATGTTGTGGCCGCGATCCGCGAACTTTTCGAGGAGACCGGCGTGCTGCTCGCCGGCCCGGACTCTTCCACCCTGCTGGAGAGCAACCGTGGTCTGGACTGGATGGCTGCGCGTGTTGGCATTGCCGCCGGAGAGAAGTCCTTCCCGGAACTGCTCACCCGCCGAGGGCTGGGGCTGCGCACGGACCTGCTGCGTCCGCTCTCCAACTGGCGGACGGCAGACTTCGCGCTTCGACGCTTCGACACGCGGTACTTCGCGGCGGTCCAGCCCATTGGCCAGGAAACATCACTGCTTGAGGGCAAGGGCGTCTGGGGCGAGTGGTGCATCGCGGCGCACGAGGCGGAACGGCAGAACACCACCGCCCTCGGCGACGAGGTGGGCCAGCCGGACACCGTGGGCTTGACCCTGGCTCAGCTGACCGTCCCTGCCGTGCTCCTGATGATCGAAAAGCTGGCGAAGGCACGCGGGTGCATCGCCTATCTGGCCCACCGCCGCCCCACCTCCGTGTATCAGCCTGAACTGGTGGAAACGGATGGCAAATACGTCCTGCAGGTCACGGTCAGTGACACCGCGGAAGGTTCCGGCCAGCGCGGACGTTGACCGGCAATGGAAACCAAGCAAAGCAAAACGGCACCGTTTCCCCCGGGGGGAACGGTGCCGTTTTGGCGGAGAAGGCTTTAGCGTGAGCGCTGGCGCAGGCGCTGGACATCCAGGATGACGACGGCGCGGGCCTCGAGGCGCAGCCAGCCGCGCTGGACGAACTCAGCAAGGGCCTTGTTCACGGTTTCACGGGAGGCACCGACCAGCTGGGCCAGCTCTTCCTGCGTCAGCTCGTGGGCAACCAGGATGCCGTCCGTCGCCGGGCGGCCGAAGCGGTCAGCCAGGTCCAGGAGCGCCTTGGCAACGCGGCCCGGAACGTCGGAGAAGACCAGGTCCGCCAGCGACTCGTTGGTGCGGCGCAGCCGGCGGGCCAAGGCCTGCAGCAGCTGGACGGACACCTCCGGGCGGGAATCGATCAGGGCACGCAGGTTCTCGTGCCGCAGTCCGGCCAGACGGGTCTCGGACACTGCGGTGGCCGTGGCGGTCCGGGGACTGGGATCGAAGAGGGCCATTTCGCCAAACAGTTCGCCCGGGCCAAGAATGGCCAGCAGGTTTTCGCGGCCGTCAGGGGCCGAACGCCCGAGCTTGATCTTTCCGGACACGATGAAATAGAGCTGGTCACCCTGATCGCCCTCGCGGAAGACAGAGGCCCCGCGCGAAAGATCGACTTCGGTGAGCTCGTCGGTCAAAGCGGCGAAGACGTCGTCTCCCAATGAGGCGAACAAAGGCGCACGGCGCAATACCTCGATATCCATGAAATCTCCTGTAAATAGTTGTCGCTTGTACTATCTTGCCGCACTGAACGTCCATGTGACACCCGCAATAGCTTTGTTCGCCCTCGGATGATAAAAAGCCTCCGACTTCTGTGGCCCGGGTAACACCGCCAGGGAATCGTCAGTGCTGCCCGCTAGACTCGGGATTCAAAGGGCTCTTCCCTGGCAGCCGCACGCGTACTTACATCCTATTGGAGCTCTTTGTGCTCGGACTCACCGTTCTGGACATCATCCTGCTGCTTGCCCTCCTTTTTTATCTCCTGGCAGGCCTGCGCAACGGTCTCGCCGTAACCCTCGGGGGCATTGTCGGCTTCGTTGCCGGCGCCGCAGCAGCGTTCTTCGCGATCCCGCTCGTGTCCGGCTGGGTGCCCGATGAAGGCTGGCGGCTGGCCGCCGTCATCGCCACCGCCGTCGTGCTGGTCCTGGTGGGACACGCCGCCGGCGCGGCCCTGGGAGCCGGGGTCCGGCGGTGGTTCAACTTCGCTCCGCTGCGCGCCCTGGACCGGATCCTGGGTGGGGCCCTGAATGTCCTGGTGGCAGCCGTGGTGATGTCCATGCTGGCCTTCAGCATCGCCACCCTGGGCATGCCGTTCCTGTCGCAGCAGATCGCCTCGTCCCGGGTCCTTTCGGCAATCGCCACGGTGACACCGGATCCGGTAAAGACGTGGACGGCACAGATCCGGTCCTTCACGCTGGATGAGGGCCTGCCCCGGATCTTCGACAGCGGGGCTCCGCTGGCAGCGGAAGTACCGAGTGAGGGAATCAGCTCCGAGGCGCTGACGTCATCCTCCGCGTCGGTCCTGAAGATCACCGGCACAGCCTTTCAGTGTGGTCAGAACCAGACGGGATCCGGGTTTGTGATTGCCAAGGACAGGGTCGTCACCAACGCGCACGTGGTGGCCGGGGTGAGTGAGCCCGTTGTCCAGGTTCCCGGCGGCGGAGTGCTCCCCGGCAAGGTGGTGCATTTCGATCCCGCTCGGGACCTGGCCGTGATCGCCGTCGAGAATCTCCAGGCCGATCCGATCCCACTGGGGGAAGAGCTTCCCAACGGGACCACTGCGGCCTTCGCGGGGTACCCCGCGGGCGGACCGTTCCGGCTGCAGCCGGCCATGGTCCAGAACCTGGGGAATGTCTCGGTCCGCAGCATTTACGGCACATCGCCGGAGGTCCTGGAGGTCTACACCCTGGCGGCCAACGTGCAGCAGGGCAACTCCGGCGGACCGCTGCTGGACATTGACGGACGCGTCGCCGGAGTGGTGTTCGCGAAGACCACCGGCGACCAGCCGATCGGCTACGCGTTGTCCCTGGCCGAGCTGGCCCCGATCGCTGAAGCAGCGCCGGCCTACCGCAGCGCGGTGTCGCCCGGCGAGTGCATCAGTGAGTAGCGCTTGATTTAGGCCCCGGCGGCGGCGTCCAGCGACTCCGCCAGGTAGTCCACGGCCATCCGGTAGCCGGCGATCCCGGCACCGCAGATCACAACCTCGGCCACCGCGGAGACAAAGGAGTGGTGGCGGAATTCCTCGCGCTTGTGGATGTTGCTCAGGTGCACCTCCACCACGGGCAGGCCAACACCGGAGAGTGCGTCCCGGAGGGCCACGGAGGTGTGGCTGTACGCTGCCGGGTTAATGACGATCGCATCCGCGAGCCCCGGAGCACCGTGGATGGCGTCGAGCAGGTCGCCCTCGTGGTTGGACTGGATGCAGTCCACCGTCCAGCCGTGTGATTCGGCGGCCGTGACGGCCGTAGCTTCGACATCCTCGAGGGTGCCCGTACCGTAAACGGCGGGTTCGCGGGTACCCAGCAGGTTCAGGTTGGGCCCGTTGAGGACCAGGAGATTGCGCGTGCGTTCGGTAGTCATGGGGTCAACTATGCCGCAACGGCCGTACTTGTCCCGGTCAGCGACCGGGTGCTGATCATCCGGCCGGCGGCCAGCGCCCCGCCGATGGTAATCAGCGACATCACGGCCAGTACCGCGCCGGGATGCCACCAGGCCGCTCCGGTCGCATCGGAGAAGAGCTGCGTGACTGCCGGGGTGAAGCCGGCCAGGATCCCCGCGAAGCTGTAGGCCAGGGACATGGCGGTGAAGCCCGTCCGTGCCGGGAACAGGTCCGCCATCAGTCCGCCGAGCGCCGCCCACGCCGCCGTCGGGAAGATGCCGCCGATCAGGATGGTGAGGATGTAGACCGGCTGGTTGGCGATGCTGATCAGGTAGTACAGCGGGAAGGAGATCAGCAGGGTGCCAATGGCTCCGGCTGCCACCACCTTCGCGGAGCCGATTCTCATGGCGAGGAAGCCGAACGCCGGAATAGTGGCCAGCTGCAGGACCGAACCCACCAGGGCTGCGTTCAGCACCGTGGATTCGGAGAGGCCGAGCTGGGTGGTGCCGTAGGCCTGCGTATAGGTGGTCATCAGGAAGTAGGAGCCGATGCCCAGCAGTGCGGCGGCCATGGCGGCGACGACGGCGCCGGGCTGGGTGCGCAGCACCTCAAGGAGCGGTACGCGGGCCACCTGGTCGTGGCCGGCGACGTCCTTGAAGACGGGAGTTTCGTCGATGGCCAGGCGCAGGTACAGGGCCACCGCCATGAACGGGAACGCCAGCAGGAACGGGATGCGCCAGACGCCGGCTTCCATGGCTTGGGGGGAGACCTGGGTAAGGATCAGGAACGTGCCGGTGACCAGGATCGTGCCGACCGGGGAGCCGATCTGGGGAATCGCGGCATAGAGCGCACGTTTCCGGGGCTCGGCGTGCTCGCTGGCAATGAGGACGGCGCCGCCCCATTCCCCGCCCACGGCCAGGCCCTGCAGCAGCCGCAGGGCCACCAGCAGGATGGGTGCCCAGATGCCGATGGTGCCGTAGTCCGGCAGCAGGCCGATCACGCCGGTGGCCACGCCCATCAGGACAATCGTGTAGATCAGCGACCTCTTCCGCCCGATCCGGTCGCCGATATGCCCGAAGAGCACGGCTCCCAGCGGGCGGGCGACGAAGCCCATGCCGAGCGACAGGAAGGCAAACAGCGTGCCGGTCAGCGGATCCACTTCGGGGAAGAACACCCGGTTGAGGATCAGGGCCGCGGCCGTGCCGAAAACGTAGAAATCGTAGGATTCCAGTGCTGTTCCGACGAACGAGGCACCGGCGACCCTGCGGGCCATCCGCGAACGCTGGGCGGGGTTCACTGCTGCGGGGGAAATAGACACAAGTGCTGATTCTGCTAGCTGTGTGCAGCTTTCGCCACTTTGAAGGGCCCAAGATAACGATTCGTTGCGGGGCCTCCGGCGTCCCCTCTCCCCAAGAGAGCAGAAACTGCTCCTCTCGGGCCGAAGGCCTGAAAAGAGCAGTTTCTGCTGTCTCGATGAGGGAAGCGGGCTACTTCCGCAGGGACTCCGCGATCTGGGACATCACCGTGTTGTCCGCCAGGGTGCTCGAGTCGCCGGGCTCGCGGCCCTCGGCCACGTCCTTGAGCAGGCGCCGCATGATCTTGCCGCTGCGGGTCTTGGGCAGCTCGGGGACCACCAGGATGTGCCGCGGCTTGGCGATCGGTCCGATCTCCTTGCCCACGTGGTTGCGCAGCGTGGTGACAATGTCGTCGTCGTCCTTGGCGCTGCCGCGCAGGATCACGAACGCGACCACGGCCTCACCGGTGGTGGCATCCGTGGCGCCGACGACGGCGGCCTCCGCCACCGAGGGGTGGCTGACCAGGGCGGACTCAATCTCCGTGGTGGAGAGCCGGTGACCGGATACGTTCATCACGTCGTCGACCCGGCCGAGCAGCCAGATGTCGCCGTCCGCGTCCTTCTTGGCGCCGTCGCCGGCAAAGTACATGCCGTCGAACCGGGACCAGTAGGTCTCCTTGAACCGTTCCGGGTCGCCCCAGATGCCGCGCAGCATCGCGGGCCAGGGTTCACGGATGACCAGGAAGCCGCCGGAGCCGTTCGGCACCGGCTCACCCATTTCGTCGACGACGTCCACGGTGATGCCCGGAACCGGAACTTGGGCGGAACCCGGCTTGGTGGCCGTGACTCCGGGCATCGGGGCGATCATGTGGGCGCCGGTCTCGGTCTGCCACCAGGTGTCCACGATCGGCGCGGGGGTCTCCTTCTTGCCGCCGTTGCCGCCGATGACGGTGCGGTACCACATCCAGGCTTCGGGGTTGATCGGTTCGCCCACGGTGCCGAGCACACGAATGGAATCGAGGTTGAACTTCTGCGGAATGTCCCGGCCCCACTTCATGCAGGTGCGGATCGCCGTCGGCGCGGTGTAGAGGATGCTGACCTTGTACTTCTCCACCAGCTCCCACCAGCGGCCCTGGTGCGGGGTATCCGGGGTGCCCTCGTACATCAGCTGTGTGGCGCCGTTGACCAGCGGAGCGTAGGTGACGTAACTGTGGCCGGTGACCCAGCCAATGTCCGCCGTGCACCAGTAGACATCGGTTTCCGGCTTCAGATCGAACGAGGCCCGGTGGGTGAACGCGGTCTGCGCCAGGTAGCCGCCGGTGGTGTGCAGGATGCCCTTGGGCTTTCCCGTGGTGCCGGAGGTGTAGAGGATGAACAGCGGGTGTTCGGAGTCATGCGGCACAGGAGTGTGCTCGGCACTCGCGGAGGAGACGACGTCGTCCCACCAGACATCGCGGCCCTCGGTCCAGTCCACCGGCTCGCCGTTGCGCTTGACGACGAGGACGTGGCCTACCGTGTGCCCTTCCTTCCGCAGCGACTCGTCCACGGCGGGCTTCAGCAGGCTCGGCTTGCCCCGCCGGTAGGAACCGTCCGCCGTGACGACCAGCTTGGCCTCGGCGTCGTCGATCCGGCTGCGCAGCGCGTCGGCGGAGAATCCACCGAAAACCACGGAATGGACGGCGCCGATCCGGGCGCAGGCCAGCATGGTGATGACCGCTTCAGGGATCATCGGAAGGTAGACGGCGACCCGGTCGCCCTTGGAAACTCCAAGGGACTCGAACGCGTTGGCGGCCTTCTTGACCTCTTCGGTGAGCTCGGCGTAGGTGTAGGTGCGGGTGTCACCGGGCTCGCCCTCGAAGTAGATGGCGACGCGGTCGCCGCGGCCTTCTTCGACGTGGCGGTCCAGCGCGTTGTAGGAGGCGTTGAGCTTGCCGCCCACGAACCATTTGGCGAAGGGGGCATCGGACCAGTCGAGGGTCTGCGTGAAGTCCTCGTCCCAGGTCAGCAGTTCGCGTGCCTGCTTTGCCCAGAACTCCGGACCCTGCGCGGCAGCTGCCTCGTATAGCTCCGGCTGTACCACTGCGGCTTGGGCAAATTCTGCGCTCGGCGGAAAGCTGCGGTGCTCCTGGTAGAGGTTCTCCAGTGCGTCACCGTGCTGCTTGACCGGAGGCTGTTCAGGCATCTCGGACCCTTTCGGTTGGCTTGGACCCGGCCGTTGGCCGGGCAGGGGCCCGGACGGCGGGGCTATTCGGATGTGTTCCTAACCCTAGCGCCAGTGGAACGCTGATGTGTCAACGCTCACATCGGCCTCCGTGAAGCGGGGTAATTATGCGATGAACGGTAGCCGCTGCAGCCTGCCGGAGAGCCGGTCCGGGTAGTCTGTCCTGCTGGCGTTGACTAGGCTGTCACTGATAGCAAACCTCTTGTGGCACCGCGCATGCGGTGCCCTGCACGGTCGGCGCACCCGCCCTCCGGCTGGCTGCTGTCGGAACGGAGACCAGAATGAACCATCCCCATGTCGAGAACGAGGCCAGCACGGCCGCGGATGCCTCAGCGCCGCGGCAGGCCTCAGCGGAGGGAACCGGGCACCAGGCGATAGCCGGACCGTTCGGGCTGCGTGACATCGTGGTGGGCTCGGCCGTCCTGGTGATGCTGGTAGGCAGTGTTCTGCCCTTCTCCATTGGCACCGGACTGAACCTGTGGACGGCATTCAGCCTCTTCTACGTGGGCATCGGCATCGTTATGCCGCTGCTGGCCGCAGGCCTGTTTATAGCCCGCCGCCTGTCCCCGGGCATGCGCATCCGGGTGGGTTCGCTGTCCGTGGACCAGTTCGCCTCCGTGATCGCGGTCCTGGCCGTAGTTTTCTTCTTCCTGCAGCTTGTCTATGTCTTCAGTGTGGGATCACTGATCGGCCTGGTCGGGTCCGTGGTGCTGGTCGCTGCGACCACCTTCGCACCGCACATCCCGCCGTTCGCTGAGGAGTTCCAGTCCCGCACGGAGATCCCGGCCCACCCGGTGGCGCGGGATGCCGTGCCGCTGCGCCGGGCACCGAAGCCGGCCCCGGCTCCGAAGACGCCTGAGGGTCCTGCTGCATCCGGAGCACCCGCTGGGGGAACGTACGGCCAAAATGCAGCCGGCGCCGAGCAGGCCCCGGCTGCCGCGCAGCCTTGGGCAGCGTCCGCTGCCGGTCAGGGCGGGAACCGCACCGGCGACAACCGTCCGGCCCAGGC
>NZ_DALZXY010000018.1:29859-44159 GCF_031988865.1 Arthrobacter sp. | reverse complement strand
CGGCAGCACCCGAGCCGCCTGCCCCACCAGCCCCGCCCGGGCCACCGCCGTCGGGCGCGTTGCCGCCGGACGGCTCGGTCCGGGTGTCGACGCCGGCGGTCAGGGAGACGGCATAACCTTTGCCGATGCTGCCGGTGACCGCCGCAAGCTGGCTGGCACCGGCGTCGTCCCCGAACACGTTGTCGCTGTCCAGCGTGACCTGGGAAAGATTCCGGACCGAGGCCTCGTAGCCTTCGGTGGCATAAACGGCGTCGCACACGTCCTGGGGCAGGGCGACCTGGGAGGTGGCGATCGCGTTGGTCGAGTCGGTGATCGAAGCTTCATCCGGGTAGACCTCGAAGTGGATGTGCGGCCAGCGACCGCTGTAGCAGGCCGGGAAGATACTGGTGAAGCGCACCTTGCCATCGGCATCGGCAATCTGGACGCCGCGCAGGTAGTTCTGGTCCTCCACACCCTCGGAATACATCGAGTACAGCCCGTCGCGCGTGCAGTGCCAGACGTAGACCGCGACGCCGGCAAAGGGCGCTCCCCCGTTGGCGAGGTCGGTGATGCTCAGTTCCAGGTCCATCGGAATGCCCTCGGCCGTTCCTTCGGATTCGCCGAAACTGGAGCGAATGTCGCTGCGGACGATTCCGCTCTCTTCCAGGACATCGGGACCGTTGGAGCCGTCACCGGGATACGGCCCGGCGGTTTCATCGGGGATCTCGCCGTCCGTGGTTCCGGTTTCCCCACCGGCGCCGCAGGCCGCGAGGCCTAGCGTCACGGCACCGATCCCGAATGCCTTCAGCACCCCGCGGCGCTGCAGCAGGGTTCCGACGTCGAACCCCAGGCCCTGGTCCTCCAGGTCTTCGTCCGGGCGGGGAAGGGTGCGGCCTGCATAAACGGGAGGCTGTTCGGGTTCGTGGTGATGCATGTTCTCTCCTTGGCTCGGCAGTTTCGCCAAGTTGAGAGTAGGACCGGTTTCTATGCCGAACCTGTGCTGCGCCTGCGCCATTCATGAGGCTGCGCCCCACCGGCGCAGCCCGGTTAGGGATACAGCGAGTCGATCAGCGCCAGGCCGCGCCTGGCCCAGGCGATTTCCTGCTCCGCGCGGGCCGTCAGTCCCTCATACGTGAACCGCTTGAAGGCCGCTACCCGCTGGTGCTCCACGGACGGAACCGTGGCCAGCCGCCGGTTCAGCATGTCCGAGGTGCCGCCGTCGATCTCCTCGATCTTCTGCTGCCACTGCAGCAGCCGGGCACCGTAGTGCTCGATGTGCGCCTCAAGCTGTTTGCGTGCTGCATCCGGCTCGGCCCACTCGAGGTAGGCCGCCTTCAGATGCATGGGATCGCGCTCGCGGGGGTAGTCCAGCTGAGTGTTTGCCCAGGTGCGGAACGCATCGCGGCCGGCGTCCGTGACGTGGTACTGGCGCTTGCGCCCCTTGGTGCCCCAGGGAACTTCCTCCCCCTCAAGCAGCCCGTCGCGCTCCATCCGGCGCAGCTCGGGGTAGATCTGGGAGTCCGGGGCATGCCAGACGTACCCCACGGAGGATTCGAACTGCTTGTACAGGTCGTACCCGGTCATGGGTTCTACGTTCAGCAGCGCCAGCAGCGCGTAACGAAGGCTCACCGCGGCCTTTCTGGAGAAGCGGACTCTTGCCTAACCACTATAGGCATAGGTAGTGTGCCGTACATCACTAACTATCTATGGAGATAGTTAGTTTGCAGCCGGGCGGCACCAAGGATGATGCCGCGAGGAAGGAACAGTCATGACCGCCGTGTCCACCACCAGCTCCACCACCAACAAGGTGCTGGGCTTCCCCCTGAACGCCTGGTATGTGGCGGCCTGGGACCATGAGGTGACCCGCAAGCCGATGGCCCGCCGCATCGCCGACCGCCCGCTGGCCCTGTACCGCACCGAGGACGGCCAGGCCGTGGCCCTGGCCGATGCCTGCTGGCACCGCCTTGCCCCGCTGTCGATGGGCAAGACCATGGGCCGGGACGGCATCCAGTGTCCGTACCACGGGATCGTCTACAACTCCGCTGGCCGGTGCATCTCGATGCCCGCCCAGGAAACGATCAACCCCAGTGCCACCGTTCCGTCCTTTCCCGTCGTCGAGCGTTACCGCTATGTGTGGGTCTGGCTGGGCGACCCAACGCTGGCGAATCCGGACCTCGTTCCGGACATGCACCAGCTATCCTCGCCGGAGTGGGCCGGCGACGGACAGACCATCTTCGCTCCGTGCAACTACCAGCTGGTGCTGGACAACCTCATGGACCTCACCCATGAGGAGTTCGTCCATTCCTCCTCGATCGGGCAGGAAGAACTCAGCGAATCGGAGTTCGTCGTCAGCCATGATGAGGACACGGTCACGGTGTCGCGCTGGATGCTGAACATCGATCCGCCGCCCTTTTGGCGGAAAAACATGCGGGACAAGTTCCCCGATTTCGAGGGCAAGGTGGACCGCTGGCAGATCATCACCTTCCGTGCGCCGTCGACCATCAACATTGATGTTGGCGTGGCGAAAGCCGGCACCGGAGCTCCGGAAGGCGACCGCAGCCAGGGCGTGAACGGCTTCGTGATGAACACAATCTCCCCGGAAACGGCGAAGACCTGCCACTATTTCTGGGCTTTTATGCGCAACTACCGCCTCGACAGCCAGCTCATCACCACCCAGCTGCGCGACGGCGTGCACGGCGTCTTCGGCGAGGACGAGGAGATGCTGGCCGCCCAGCAGGCCGCCATCGACGCCAACCCGGACTACGAGTTCTACAACCTGAACATCGACGCCGGCGGCATGTGGGTGCGCCGCCTGATCGAACGCCGGCTGGCTGCCGAAGGCCGCCTGCCGGGCGCATCTAATTCCGCCCCGGCCCCGGCCCCGGCTCCAGCCCCAGCCCCAGCCCCAGCCCCAGCCCCAGCCCCAGCGGAAGCGTAGAGCAATGGCAGCAACAAACTCCGAGGTCTGGCAGCGCGCCGTCGTTACCGAAGTGCGGCCCGTCGCCGACGGCATTCTCCGCGTGGTCCTGGCCCCGTCCCTGCCCCGCCGGGCGGAACCGGGCTCCCATATTGACCTGATGGCCACCATCGACGGGGAACTCCAGCGCCGCTCCTATTCGGTGGTGGAATCCGACGACGACGGCGGCTCCCTGGCCATCAGCGTTTTCCTCACTCCCACGTCCCGGGGCGGCTCCGTGTTTATGCACGGGCTCGTCCCGGGAGACGAACTGGAAATCACCCAGCCGCTCCAGAACTTTCCGCTGCGGGTCGGGGCACCGCGCTATGTGCTGCTGGCCGGGGGCGTGGGCATCACGGCCATCCTCAATATGGCCCGGGCGCTGAAGAACGTGAAGGCCGACTACCGGCTCATCTACGCGGGGCGCCGGCGCAGTGCCATGGCCTACCTGGCGGAACTCCAGGCCGAGCACGGCACCGCCCTGGAAGTCCACGTCGATGCCGAGGGGACGCCGCTCTCCGTTCCGGACCTGGTCGGGGAACTGCAGGACGGGACGGAACTGTACATGTGCGGTCCGATTCGGCTGATGGACGCCGTGCGCCGGTCCTGGCGGGAACGGGAACTGGATCCTTCCAGCCTGCGTTACGAGACCTTTGGAAACTCCGGCTGGTACGACCCGGAGGAGTTCATCGTCCAGATCCCCCGGCTGGGCCTGATCACGCGGGTGCGGCAGGGGCGCTCCATGCTGGAAGCCCTTGAGGAGGCCGGTGCGGACATGATGTTCGATTGCCGGAAGGGTGAGTGCGGACTGTGCGAGGTCAAGATCCTTGACCTGGACGGAGCAGTGGATCACCGGGACGTTTTCTACAGCGAACGCCAGCAGCGCGCCCGCGAGAAAATGTGCTGCTGCGTCTCCCGCGCCGTAACGGCACCGACCGGAAAACGCGGAGATGCGGACCCACGGCGGGGTCCCGCCGTCGTCACCATTGACGTCTCCTGAAAGCTTCTGTGATACCTCTTACGATGTTGGCAATAATGGTTCGCCTAAGCGGCACGAAATCTCGCTGTCGTATAGATTGAAATGAGCATTCCGCATAACGGAATGGTCGGTGAGTCACCGAATTACCTTGAGGGGACCCCGCCCTCAACCGAGAGGCTGCATATGAGCGTCAGTGAAGACAGAACGGATATCCTCAGCGGGCTGACAAGCCAGCTGCCGGATCGTGACCCGGAAGAAACCGCGGAATGGATTGAATCCCTCGACGAGCTGATTCGCTCGCAGGGCACCGAGCGGGCGCAGTTCATCATGCGTTCCCTGCTCCAGCGGGCTGGATCCCGCTCCGTCGGCGTTCCCATGGTGACCACCACCGACTACGTCAACACCATTCCGGTGGACCAGGAACCGGAGTTCCCCGGTGACGAGGAAATCGAACGCCGCTACCGTGCCTGGTTGCGCTGGAACGCCGCGATCATGGTGCACCGGGCCCAGCGCCCGGGCATCGGCGTCGGCGGCCACATCTCCACCTACGCCGGCGCGGCCACACTTTACGAAGTGGGCATGAACCACTTCTTCCGCGGCAAGGACCACCCCGGCGGCGGCGACCAGGTCTACTTCCAGGGCCACGCCTCCCCCGGCGTCTACGCCCGCGCCTTCCTCGAAGGCCGCCTGTCCGAAGAGGACATGGACGGGTTCCGGCAGGAGAAGTCCCGCGAGGGACACGCCCTGTCCTCCTACCCGCACCCGCGCTCGATGCCGGAGTTCTGGGAATTCCCCACCGTCTCCATGGGCATCGGCCCCATGAACGCCATTTACCAGGCGCAGTCCAACCGCTACCTGCACAACCGCGGACTCAAGGACACCTCGGACCAGCATGTCTGGGCCTTCCTCGGCGACGGCGAAATGGACGAGCCCGAATCGCGCGGCCTGCTCCAGCTCGCCGCCAATGACAAGCTGGACAACCTAACCTTCGTGGTCAACTGCAACCTGCAGCGCCTCGACGGACCGGTCCGCGGCAACGGCAAGATCATGCAGGAGCTGGAAGCCTTCTTCCGCGGCGCCGGCTGGAACGTCATCAAGGTTGTCTGGGGCCGCGAGTGGGACTCCCTGCTGGACAAGGACGACGACGGCGCGCTCGTGGACATCATGAACTCCACGCTCGACGGCGACTACCAGACCTACAAAGCTGAGTCCGGCGGATTCGTCCGGGACCACTTCTTCGGCAAGAGCCCGCAGACCAAGGCCATGGTTGCCGACCTCTCGGACCAGGACATCTGGAACCTGAAGCGCGGCGGGCACGATTACCGCAAGGTCTACGCCGCGTACAAGGCTGCCACCGAGTTCAAGGGCAAGCCCACCGTCATCCTGGCCCACACGGTCAAGGGCTACGGCCTGGGCACGCACTTCGAGGGCCGCAACGCCACGCACCAGATGAAGAAGCTGACGCTGGATGACCTCAAGGCCTTCCGCGACCACCTGCGCATTCCGATCAGTGACGACCAGCTCGAAGCCGATCCGTACCAGCCGCCGTACTACCACCCGGGAGCAGATTCTCCGGAGATCAAGTACCTGCTGGAACGCCGCGCCGAACTGGGCGGCAATGTTCCGGAGCGCCGCGAAAAGCATGCTCCGGTGAAACTTCCGGACGCTTCCGCCTACGAGGTCGCGAACCGCGGTTCGGGCAAGCAGATGGCGGCCACCACCATGGCCTTCGTCCGCCTGCTCAAGGACCTGATGCGGGACAAGGAGTTCGGCAAGCGTATTGTGCCGATCATTCCGGATGAGGCCCGGACCTTCGGGATGGACTCCTTCTTCCCGACCGCGAAGATCTACAACCCCAAGGGCCAGAACTACCTCTCCGTCGACCGGGACCTCGTCCTGGCCTACAAGGAGTCCCCGCAGGGCCAGATCGTGCACGTGGGCATCAACGAAGCCGGCTCCATCGCCGCCTTCACCGCTGCGGGTTCGGCCTACGCCACCCACGGCGAACCGCTGATCCCGGTCTACGTGTTCTACTCGATGTTCGGTTTCCAGCGCACCGCCGACTACATCTGGGCAGCTGCTGACCAGATGGCACGCGGCTTCCTGATCTCCGCCACGGCCGGCCGCACCACCCTGACCGGTGAGGGCCTGCAGCACGCTGATGGCCACTCGCCGATCCTGGCGGCCACCAACCCGGCGGTGAAAACCTACGATCCGGCCTACGGCTACGAGATCGGGCACATCATGCGCCGCGGCCTCGAAGAGATGTACGGTGAAGGCTCCGAGGACCGGAACCTGATCTACAACATCATGGTTTACAACGAGCCGATCCTTCAGCCCAAGGCACCCGAGAACCTGGACGTGGAAGGTGTCATCAAGGGCATCTACCGTGTCTCGGCCTCGGAGATCGAGGGCCCCAAGGCCCAGCTGATGGCCTCCGGCGTGGCTGTTCCCTGGGCGCTGGAAGCCCAGAAGCTGCTCGCAGAGGAGTGGGGTGTCTCGGCTGATGTCTGGTCCGTGACCTCCTGGAACGAACTGCGCCGCGACGGCCTGGCCGCCGAGGAGGAAGCGTTCCTGAATCCGGGTGCCGAGCGGCGCGTGCCGTTCGTTACCCAGCAGCTGGCCGGAGCCGAAGGCCCCATCGTGGCGAGCACCGACTACATGAAGGCTGTTCCGGACCAGATCCGGCAGTTCCTGCCGAACGAGTTCGCAACCCTGGGTGCCGATGACTTCGGCTTCGCCGATACCCGTGCAGCGGCCCGCCGGTACTTCAAGATTGACAGCCACTCCATGGTGGTCCGTGCCCTGCAGATGCTCGCCGCCCGCGGCGATGTTGACGCTGAAGCACCGCGCCTCGCCATGGAGAAGTACGATCTGCTGAACGTCAACGCAGGCACCAGCGGCAATGCCGGAGGCGACGCCTAACAGCCCGCCAAAGACAGCAGAAGGGCCGGACACCGTGAGGTGCCCGGCCCTTCTGCGTCCCCACGGTGGCTGGGGTGGCGGGTGCGCTTCCCCGGGGTGGGCTTCGCCCGGCTAGTGCGAGGCCGCCAGGTCCTCGGAAATGGCCTGTGCGGCAGCTTTGAGCAGCGGCACTGCACGCCGGCCGAACTCTTCGTCCACCCGGGAGATGGGGCCGGACACGGAGACGGCCGTCGGAGTTGGTGCGCCGGGAAGGGCCACCGCGAAGCAGCGGACACCCAGTTCCTGTTCCTGTTCGTCGATGGAGTAGCCGCGTTCGCGGATGGCGGCCAGGTCCGCGAGCAGCTCCTCAATGGTGCCGAGGCTCGCCGGAGTGGCGGGCGGAAGCCCCGAACGGGCGGCGATTCCGCGGACCTGATCATCGGGCAGCTGGGCCAGGATGGCCTTCCCGACGCCGGTGGCATGGCTGTGGGCCCGGCGTCCGACTTCCGTGAACGTGCGCATGGAGTGCTTGGACGGCGCCTGGGCTATGTAAAGCACGAGGTCAGAGTCCAGGACAGCCATGTTGGCTGTCTCGCCGAGTTCATCAACGAGCTGCTTCAGCACCGGTGTGGCTAGTGCCCCCAGCTGTTTACTGGCACTTTCCCCGAGCCGGATTAACCGTGGCCCCAGCGCGTAGCGGCGGTTCGGCAGCTGCCGGGCATACCCCAGCCCCACCAGAGTGCGCAGCAGGCGGTGGATGGTGGGCAGCGGCAGGTCCGCGGTGGCCGCAAGCTCGCTCAGCGTCGCTGAGCCCCCGGCGTCGGTAAGCAGTTCAAGCAGTTCGAAGACGCGCTCGACGGATTGGACGCCGGACCCGGCGGTTCGCTCGGCCATCAGGGTGATCCTCCCGCAGTGGTTCAACAGAGGAATATCGCATCGCGGAAACCGACTTCCGGGATTCCCACACCGTAGCGTCACCCGGCGGTCTTGACCAGCATTTCGTGCCAACAGTGGCGAACCTGGACAAACCTATTGTCATTCCACATTGCAAACAATAATATCCATAATACGGAATGAGGCGGGTGGAGAGGAAACGATATGACTGTTGACCTTACCTCCAACGCCACCGTCGCCGGGCACGCCACGCATATCGCAGCCGCCCTGATGCCCACCGCAGAGCCCGCGGTGGATGCCGCCGCCCAACAGGAGGAATCCGCTACATGAGTCAGGCTGAGACGGGAACACGGCTGGCCTTCCGCGCTGAAGACTACGCACGGATCGGGGAGTCGCTGCATGCCAGCGACCATCTGCTGGCCGCAGGCTACCCGGGGGACGACGGGTCCCGGCAGCCGGTGCATACAGTTTATGTCCCTGCAGATACCTTCACCCCCGGCCTCGCTGCCGAGTGGGGCAGCCGGGCGCTGGCCGCAGCCGACGGGCAGGGCGGCCTGGAGCAGCTGGCCGAACGCTTGGGCCTGGAGGATCCGGCAACGCTGGCCGCGCTGGTGGCCGCAAAGCTTGCCGCCGAACCGGTTGAGGACCTTCGTCTGGATTTCGAGGACGGCTACGGATCGCGTCCGGACGCCGAAGAGGACGCACACGCCATCCGGGCGGGCCAGGACGTAGCCAGTGCCCTCGCTGCCGGGACCGCCCCGCCATTTATCGGCATCCGCTTCAAGTGCTTCGAAGCCGCTACCCGGGACCGCGGTCTGCGGACCCTTGACCTGTTCCTCGCCTCACTTCTGGACGGGCTGGAGCCGCATGGACTGGCGCTGCCGCATGGACTGGTACTGACGCTGCCGAAGGTAAGCACTGTCGCCCAGGTTGAAGCCATGGCCTATGCCTGTGGCCGGCTCGAAGACGTCCACGGGCTCGCGGCCGGACGCCTGCGCTTCGAAGTCCAGATGGAAACTCCGCAGCTCATCCTCGGCGCGGACGGAACCGTCCCCGTGGCCCAGATCCTGCATGCCGGAAGTGGACGGGTCAGTGCCCTGCATTACGGCACCTATGACTACAGCGCTTCCCTCGGGATTGCCGCCGCCCACCAGTCCATGGAGCACCCTGCTGCCGACTACGCCAAGGCCGTGATGCAGGTGGCTGCGGCAGGCACCGGTGTCCGACTCTCCGACGGGTCCACGAATATCCTTCCCGTCGGAGATACCGAGAATGTCAACCGGGCCTGGGCGCTGCATGCCCGGCTGGTGGCCCGGTCTCTGGCCGCCGGCTACTACCAGGGCTGGGATCTGCATGCCGCGCAGCTGCCCACCCGGTTCCTGGCCACTTATGGTTTCTACCGCAGCGGTTTTCCTGCTGCCGCGGCGCGGCTGAAGAACTACGTCCACAAGCTCGAGAGCACCATCCTCGACGAACCGGCGACAGCCCGTGCCCTGGCCCGTTTTATTCACCGCGGACTCACCTGCGATGCCATCAGCGGCGCCGAAGTCGCGGACGCTGCCGGAGTCTCCCCGGAAGAGCTGACCCGCCTTGCCCATCCCCAGGCCTCCAACAGAAGCGGAACCGATTCGTGAAGACCAGCTACTACTCCCCCGAGGCCGGGCTGCCGGCCCAGACCGCTCTGCTCTCCGACCGTGCAGTGGTCACCGAGGCCTACACCGTGATTCCGCGCGGGGTGCTCCGCGACATCGTCACCAGCGTCCTGCCCGAGTGGACCGGCACCCGGGCCTGGATCCTGAACCGTCCGGTGGCTGGCGGTGCGACGACCTTTGCCCAGTACCTGATGGAGGTCGCCCCTGGCGGCGGTTCGCAGAACCCGGAACCGCAGTCCACCGTCGAATCCTTCGTGTTTGTGCTCGACGGCGGGCCCCTGACGGTAACCATCGACGGTGAGCAGCACGAACTGATCCCCGGCGGTTTCGCCTATCTGCCGCCGGAAATCATCTGGCAAGCGGCCAACGACGGCACCGAGCCGGCCAGGTTCCAGTGGATCCGCAAGGCGTACGAGCCGCTGGCCGGGCACCTGCCGAAGGTCGTCGTCGGGCATGAGAGCGGCATTGAGCCGGCCGGGATGCCCGGAACGGACAACAAGTGGCGCACCACCCGGATGCTCCCCGTAGACGACCTGGCCTATGACATGCACATAAACGTGGTGACGTTCGAACCGGGAGCCTCCATTCCGTTCGCCGAAACGCACGTGATGGAGCACGGCCTGTACGTCCTGGAGGGTAAGGCCGTCTACCGGCTGAACGAGGACTGGGTGGAGGTCCAGGAGGGCGACTACATGTCCCTACGCGCCTTCTGTCCGCAGGCCTGTTATGCCGGTGGACCGTCCAACTTCAGGTACCTGCTGTACAAGGACGTCAACCGCCAGATTCTGCTGTGATCCCCCAGGCCCCGGGCAGTACCCAGCCTGCCTGCTCCGGCGGCCCGGGTGGCGGGTGGAGCGTGAACTGCTCCGTTATGCTCACGGATCTGCCCCTGCTCGAGCGGCCCGCTGCCGCGGCGGCAGCGGGTTTCGACGCCGTGGAATTCTGGTGGCCGTTCGATTCGGCGGTTCCGGATGACCTGACCGTCGACACTTTCCTGCGCGCCATCAACGATGCGGGTGTCCTGCTGACCGGGTTGAACTTTTACGCCGGGAACATGCCCGCCGGTGAGCGCGGGGTCATCTCTTCGCCGTCGCGCACCAAGGAGTTCCGGGCCAGCCTGGATACCGCCGTCGGCATCGCCCGGCTGACCGGCTGCCGCGGATTCAACGCGCTGTACGGCCTCCGCCAGGAGGACGTTCCCCAGGCTGAACAGGACGCTGCTGCGGTGGAGAACCTGATGGTGGCGGCCGACGCCGTCGGGCATCTGGGCGGAACGGTGCTGGTTGAACCGCTCAGCGGGGTCCCGGGTTATCCGCTGCGGACTGCCGCGGACTGCTTCGACGTAATCAGCCGGGTACGGGAGGGCGGTATGGCGAACGTCGCGCTGCTGGCGGATTTGTACCATCTCGCTGTCAACGGCGACGATGTGGCGGCCCTGCTTGCCGGACATGCTGCCGAATTCGGGCACGTGCAGATTGCTGATGCGCCGGGCCGCGGAGCACCCGGCACCGGCGGCCTGCCACTGGCCCGCTGGATCCTGGAAGCCCGGTCCGGTGGCTACACCGGCCGCATCGGTCTCGAATACCAAAGTCCCAGCGCGGAGGCCTTCGATTGGCTGCAGCTGCCTGCCTCCGATTGGCCGCAACTGAAGGAGAGCAGCGTATGACTGATTCCAATTTCGACCTTGTTTTGCGCGGGACGCAGGTCTACGCGGGTGCCGGGACCGGTGCTTGGGAAGTGGGGGTCAGGGGCGGTTCTGTTGCCGCCGTCGTACCCCTGGGCACCGGCCTGAGAGGTGAACGGGTGGTGGAACTCTCCGGTGACGAAGTCCTGCTGCCCGGTCTTGTGGATACCCATGTGCACGTCAACGAGCCTGGCCGCACCGAGTGGGAGGGCTTCGCCTCCGCCACGCGGGCGGCTGCTGCCGGCGGGGTCACGACGATTATCGACATGCCGCTGAACTCGATTCCGCCCACGGTGTCGGTGGAGGCGCTGGAGGCCAAGCGGGAGGCCGCATCCGGGCAGGCTTTTGTGGATGTCGGATTCTGGGGTGGGGCCGTACCCGGCAACACCGGGAACCTGCGGCCGCTGCATGAGGCCGGCGTTTTCGGTTTCAAATGTTTCCTGGTGCATTCCGGAGTGGACGAGTTTCCGCATCTGGAACCGGAGGAGATGGAAAAGGACCTGGCAGAGCTCGCGTCCTTCGATTCGCTGCTGATCGTCCATGCCGAGGACCCGCGGGTGATTGCCGAGGCGCCGGAGCCGTCCGGTCCGGAATACTCCGGGTTCCTGGCCTCGCGTCCCCGGTCGGCGGAGAACAATGCCATTGCCCAGGTCATTGATGTCGCCCGCAGGTCCCGGGGGCGGGCACACATCCTGCACCTGTCCTCGGCAGAGGCGTTGCCGATGATCGCCGCGGCGAAGCGGGAAGGGATCCGGCTGACGGTGGAGACCTGCCCGCACTACCTGACCCTGCTGGCCGAGGAAATCCCCGACGGCGCTACGGCCTTCAAGTGCTGCCCGCCGATCCGGGAAGCCTCGAACCGTGAGTTGCTCTGGCAGGGGCTCCTGGACGGGACGATCGACTTCATCGTCTCGGACCACTCCCCCAGCACACTGGATCTGAAGGATCTGGAGCACGGCGACTTTGGGGTTGCCTGGGGCGGGGTATCCTCGCTGCAGCTGGGGCTCTCCCTGATTTGGACTGAGGCACGCCGGCGCGGGATTCCGCTGGAAACGGTGCTGGAGTGGATGTCCAGGCGGCCGGCCGAGTTGGCCGGGCTGGGACGTAAGGGCCGGCTGGAGGTGGGTGCGGATGCCGACTTTGCGGTGTTCGCTCCGGAGCAGTCCTTTGTGGTCGATGCCGCAAGGCTGCATCACAAGAATCCGATCACCCCGTATGCGGGCAAGGAGCTGACCGGCGTGGTCCGCCGAACGTTCCTCCGCGGTGCCGAGGTGGGCGGCGGCATGGCTGGGGTGAAGTCGTGGGAGAAGGCTGGCGAGGCGGCCGGCGTTGAGGCAACGGGGCGGCTGCTGCGGCGGGGGTAGGTGGCCCGTCGACGACTTCGTCCGGACCCGGCCGACCACAGCCGTCCCTGTACCCGAAGCCCCGGCGCCTGGGCGCCTAGGGCTGGGTCATGGTGGATCGTGAAGGGAAGCCCGCGCTGCATCCCTGGAACCCAAGGACTCTCCGCCAGGAAGTTTCATGGACCCTACGGACTCATCGGGGAGAGCCCGGGAAGCAGTCCCGGAATCCCGCACGGGAGTCCTCGATCTTGCACCGCCCAAATGCTTCACCGAAATCCGGCCATAGTCCAGCACCGGATTGTCCCGATACTGTCTGCCAAAGACCGATGTCCAGTCCAGGACTCCGGGGACCTGTTGCCGGGCCGACCAGAACCCAAACGTCTTGTACCGATGGTGCTTCGGGCAGAGATTCGCTAGGTTCCCGTGCCCGGTTGGTCCGCCTCGAGCCCAGGGAATCGTGTGGTCGATCTCGGTCCGTGGCGGACTAACGGAGCAGCCCGGGAAGCGGCAGGTCCCGTCCCTGGCCTGCAGCCAGCGTCTCAAGCCGGCCGGCACTTTCCGCTGCCGCCCAACAGCGAGGATTTCACCGGTATCCGGATCCTGCACCAACCCGGTCCAGTGGAGTGCCTGTCTGGCAAGCCGCCGGGCTGCTTCGGAACTGATCGGACCGTACCCGTTAAGTTCTGCGGGTTGGTCATCGGCTCCGAAAAGGGTGTCCGCGGGAATCAGCACCATGATCTCTGCCTTGATCCCGGATTCACCGCTGTTTTCCGCGGCGCCGCCACCCTCGTCCCCTGCCGTCCCGGGGCTGAGCAGCAGGGCGGCAAAGATGTCGGCCCGCAGCTGATCCAGAGTTCGGGAATCACCCGCCCGCTGCTGGCCCTGCGCAGCGGCAGTCAGCGCCGTGAAGATGGCCTGGCCTTTCTCCGCAGCGATACGTGCCGAAAAATCTCCCATACCGTCCGGCGCCGGATCGAAACTCACCCGCCGCTTGTCCAGTGCGGCACGGTGCCGGACCAGGATGGTCTCCGGCCAGCGCCGTTCCCTCAGCCGCCGGGCAACCCGCAGGAACTGGGCGCAGGTCCGCCCTTCTGCCAGGCCCAGAAGCTCAGCTTCAAAGGCTTGCTGCTCCTGCTCCGGGATCCCGTCAACCTGGTCCAGGACCGCTTGGGCATGCCGGTAACTGATATTCCCGCGGGACAGACGCGCGAGCGTGCCCGGATACCGGCCGCACAGCGAGTCCGACTCGCCCACCAGCCGCATCGCGGTCATATGCGGCAGCCGAAGCACGGCACCTGCCTCCGCAGCTGTAAGCGACATCGCCAACGCAGGGTCCGGTTTCTGCAGGGTTGCCTCGACTTCGCGGCCGATCAGCTCCTCCATCCGGTGCACTACCCGGGCCTGCTGTGCCTGCGCCCATCCCACCAGCGCAGCCAGCTGTTCCAGGACCCCGGGGGCTTCACCGGCTTCCAACGCCTCGAGACCGACCACGGCCAGGGTTCCGTTCAACCCGCCCGAACTCGCCTCACCACTTGTTGCGGCAAAGGTATCCAGGCACGCAACCTGCTCCGGCATGGCACCGGCGGCTGAATCCGGCATGGCGGCACCAGCGGGTGCCTCAGGCGCTTCGAACAGCCGCCCAAAAGTCCGCCTCCGATGAGTCCCGCTGGTCCGGTTCATAGGTCGAGGCTTTCAGCCGCCAGTGACATTCGGGACCCAAATACCGATCCTGTGAATAACACTGTATTTGCGGGACTTTGGGGAGGACTACTCAGGGTTGCGAACAGTTTAACGGCCCATGTTTCCAGAACACTGGACATCAAACGCAGGTGCAGAAACGACACCCGCAGCACCCGGCCGCCTTCAATGCGCGCCCCTCACCTTGCCTACGGCTACACCCCGGTCACCT
>NZ_DALZXY010000018.1:0-29815 GCF_031988865.1 Arthrobacter sp. | reverse complement strand
CAGAACACTGGACATCAAACGCAGGTGCAGAAACGACACCCGCAGCACCCGGCCACCTTCGCCTACACACGCCCCTCGCCCCGCCTACGCACCGGTCGCCTTCGGCTACGCCCGCCCCGCCTACGCACCGGCCACCTTCGGCTACGCTCGCCCCGCCTACGCCCGCCTCAGCGAGCCGGCAGCACACAGACAGCCCACCCCGGCACCCAGCCCGCCTATCGCCGACTGCGCAGCAGGCGGCGCCGCGGTTCAGCGGCGTCGTCGTCTTCGATCACGCTGTCTTCGTCGAAGTCGTCCCGCAGGGAAATCCGCCGGACTCCGGAGAGCTCACTCAGCTGGGTCAAAAGTTCGCGCAGCGGAGGCTTGCCGCGGAAACGCATCTCGACGGCGACTTGGTTTGGTTCGTCCTCTTCGCCACGGATCTGGCGCGTGTCCAGGATGGAGGAATCGAATCCCATCCCGGTGGCGATGCCGAGGATGTCACGGAGCACACCGCTTCCGTCCTGGTACCGGATCCGGACGGTGCGTTTGCCGTCGGGAGTCGGAAGCCTGCGGGCCAGAGGCGCCAGGACACCCACGGCAACAAAGTGCAGCATCGTCGCGACAATTGCCAGCGGAACCATTCCGGCACCGCAGGCCATACCAATGGCAGCAGACATCCACACGGTCGCCGCCGTCGTCAGTCCGCGCACGACGTCGCGGTTCACAAAGATCACCCCGGCGCCCAGGAAACCGATGCCGGAGACGATCTGGGCTGCGATCCGGGAAGGATCGAGCGTCACATCGGTTCCCAGAACGGTCGAGAAGCCGAAGGCGGAAACCAGAGTGAAGATAGCAGATCCGGTACCGACGAGCGCGTGGGTGCGCAGTCCGGCGCTCTTCTGCCGGATCTGCCGTTCCAATCCGATCAGGCAGGAAAGGCCGAAGGCGCAGGACGCGAGAACCACTTCGGTAAGGAACGTGTCTGTGAAGAATTCCATCTGGCTTCCAATCCTGGTTAGGACGCTGGTTGCGCCCACGTTCCCAGCAGGGCGGGCAGCTCCCGAACCGAAGGCAGGACGGCAGTGGCAGTACCAGCGGCCGCCGCAGCAGGTCCGCTGACACCCGTCAGCACCAATACCGTCCGGATGCCGGCTGCCCGGCCCATTTCAATGTCGGTTTCCGGGCGGTCACCCACCATCAGTGCCTCACCCGCACTCATTCCCAGACGCTCCAGCGCGGCCGCCGCCATGATCAGCGACGGCTTCCCGATGACGACGTCGAGCTGTCTGCCGGTAGTCGTCTCCAGGGCCGCAGTGATCCCTCCACAATCCGGGATCAGCCCACCGTCAGCGACAGGACAGGTGGTGTCCGGATTCGTGGCCACGAAGAGCGCGCCGCGCCGCAGTGCTTGGAAGGCGGTATTCCACTTCTCGTAGGTGAAGGTCCGGTCAAAGGCCGCCAGTACGACGTCGGCATCTTCCGACGCGGTAACCCGGACTCCTGCGGTTTCCAGCTCCCGGATCAGCGGGGCTTCCCCGACGACGAACACTGAGGCGTCCGGGTGCGTCCGCAGCAGCCACTGGGCGGCCACACCGCCACTGGTCAGCACCTCCGACGCTTCGGTGGGAATGCCCATCCCCGTGAGGCGGCGGGCGTAATCGAGTGACGTCGCTGTGGGGTTGTTCGAGGCGAAAACGCACCGGATCCCGGAGGATTTCAGGGATTCAATGGTTTCGCTCGCCCCCGGGATGAGCTCGCCTCCGCGGTAAATCGTTCCGTCGAGGTCAAAAAGCACCCCGCGGACCGGACCGGAGCCCGCGACGCCGGCGCCCGGGGGCGTACCCAGCACCCCCGCGCCGCCGGCGCCCGACTCACCCGGCACCGGCAAAACGGAGGTCTCCGCAGGAACCGCAAGAACCGCCGAACCCGCAACATCCACTGCGGCAGCTCCGCTAATCACGGCTGATCACCGGATACCTGCCCGCATGAAGCTCTGGACGAACTGCCGCTGGAAGATCAGGAAGGCAATCAGCAGCGGCGCCACGACCAGGATGGTGGCAGCGGAGAGGAGCGTCCAGTCGATACCGGATTCGGTGCCGTTATAGACCATGAGCCCCACAGTCAGCGGCCGGGCCTCGACACTGTTGGTGATGATCAGCGGCCACAGGAAGTTATTCCAGTGCGTACTGACGGACACCAGACCCCAGGCAACCAGCGTGGGCTTGGCCAGCGGAACGTAGACCTTCCACAGCCTGCCCCAGCGGGAGCACCCTTCAATCTCGGCAGCCTCATCCAATTCGATCGGAATGCCCTTGAAGGTCTGGCGGAGCAGGAATATGCCGAAGCCGCTGGCGATGTAGGGCAGCCCGATGCCGGTGATGCTGTCCACCAGGCCCAGCTGGGCCATCGTGGTGTAGTTCTCCGAGATCAGGATGTCCGGGGTGATCATCAGCTGCACCAGAACCAGGCCGAACGCTATGTTCTTGCCCCGGAATTCGAAGCGGGCGAAGGCATATGCCGCCAGCACACCGAGCAGGATCTGACCTGCCAGGATGCCGCACACGAGCAGGATGGTGTTGAAGTAGTAGCGGTCGAAGGGCGCACCGTTCCAGACCGTCGCGAAGTTCTCGAAGGTCAGCGGCGCGGTGAGGTCGAACTTGGTGGCGCTGTCCCGCGTGTGGACCGAGGCCCACAGTGCATAGACCAGGGGCATCAGCCACAGGGCCCCGAGCAGCCAGGCGCCGGCGGTTTCCAGCGAGCGGCTCATCGAGAAGGACGCACGACGGCGGAGGGCCGGTCGCGCTGCGGCGGCTCCTGATGCAGGAGCGCTGGGCCCGGCTGCAGGAGCGGCCGCCTGGGCGGTGGAATGGCTCACTGGTAATGCACCCGCTTTCCGAGGAAGGTGAACTGCAGGACGGCAACGGCACCAAGGATCAGCACCAGTGCAACCGTCAGGGCCCCTGCGTACGGCATGTCGAAGAAGCTGAAGGCCGTGTCGTAGATGTAGTAGAGCAGCAGGTTGGAGGAGTTGTTGGGTCCGCCGCCGGTCATGATGAACAGATGGTCGATGATCTTGAAGGCGTCGGTGACGGCGACGACGAACACGAACAGCGTGGTCGGCATCAGCAGAGGGAACGTGACCCGGCGGAAGTGGTACCAGCGGGAGGCTCCCTCAAGGCTTGAGGCCTCTTCCAGTTCGGGTGCCATGTTCTGCAGTCCGGCCAGGTAGAAAATCATAAAGAAGCCAGCCTGTTTCCAGATCATCACCACCACCAGGGCCCACATCACGGTGTTGGGATTGCCCAGCCAGTTCTGCGCCGGAATCCCGAAGAACTCGGCCAGCGCAGTGACGGGACCGAGCCCGGGCGAGTAGAAGAACAACCAGATGCTGGCCACGGCCACCATCGGCAGGATGGTGGGCGTGAAGTAGGCCAGGCGCAGAAAGCCCTTGCCCTTGAGCTTGCCGTTGACCCAGACCGCCATCAGGATGGCCAGCGCCATACTGGTGGGCACCACGCCCAGGGCAAACAGCAGGTTGTTCTTCACGACCTGCCAGAACACGTCGTCGCCCATCAGCCGCTCGTAGTTGGCGAAGCTGACGTCTCCGCGCCGGTCTTCGAAGCTGCGCAGGACGGCGCGGATAATCGGATAGTGGGTGAAGGCCACGAGCACGATGAATGCCGGCGCCAGCATTGCCCAGGCGAAAGCCTGGTCCCCCAGCGGCTTGCGGGCCCCGGGCCGACGGCGGGGGGCGCCGTCGGCCTCTTTAGCGGCCACTTCCAGGACCTGGGTCATTGGTTAGTCCCGGTAGGTTTCCAGCACGCCGTCGATCTGCTTCTGCAGCGCGCGCATTCCCGCTTCCGGTTCCTGCTGTCCGGTGAGTACGGCGGCGATGGCGTCATTCACCATCTGCACCACTCGGCCGTTTTCATGCGTGGAGAGCTCGATGACCGCGTTGTCCAGCTGTTCGCGGGCCACCTCTGCCTGCGGGAACTCGGCGACGTAGTCCTTCATCTCCGGGGTCTCCCACGCTTCGGCTCCGGTGGCGACGTACCCGGTTTCGATGCTCCACTGCGAGGTGTGCTCGGGCTTGGTCAGGCAGTCTGCGATGGTCAGCGCTGCCTCACGCTGGGCGTCGTCCGCCTGTTCGAAGACGTAGAGGTTGCCGCCGCCGGTGGGTGAACCGGGCTGGTCGTGTGCGGGAAGCTGGCTGACTCCGAACTCGAAGCCGGCGTTGGTGCGGACGTTGGTGAGGTTACCCGTCGTCGTCCACATCATCGCGGTCCGGCCCTGGAGGAAGTCCTCGGGGGTGGAGGCCCATTCGGTGGTTCCGGAGGGCATCAGCCCTTCGTCGGTGAGCTGCTTCCAGTACTCCATGGCCTCAATGGCGGCGGGATCGTCGAAGCGGGTCTGCGAACCGGATCCGTCAGTGATTTCGGTGCCGGCCTGGACTGCCAGCGCCTGGAACATCCAGTAGCCGAACTGGGTGGAGGGGATTTCAATTCCGTACTCGGCTGCCCCGGATTCCTTGATGGTCTTCGCGACCGAAGAGAGTTCTTCCCAAGTCGTCGGCGGTGCCTCAGGATCGAGTCCGGCCTGCGTGAACAGGTCCTTGTTGTGGTACTGGACGATCGTCGAGCGCTGGAACGGAATGCTCCACAGCGTTCCCTCCGCGTCCTTGCCGCTCTTGAGGAACGGTTCGTAGAAGCGGTCCTCCGCCCAGCCCAGGTCGTCGGAAATATCGTTCAGCGGAACGATGAGGTTCTGGTCCTGGAGGGTGAACAGCTCCGTGGTGAGCAGCACGGCAAGGTCCGGACCGTCTCCGGAGCGGGCCGCGGTCTGCGCCTTGGTCATGGTGTCGGCATAGCTGCCGGCATACACGGCTTCGACGGCGATGCCCGGGTTGGCGTCCTCGCACGCCCCAATCAGCCCGTCCACGACGGAAGTCAGCGGGCCGCCGACGGCCACGGGGTAGTACATGGTGATCGCGACGTCGCCGTCAGCGTTGGTGCTGCTGCCGCCGCCGCAGGCGGTCAGCATCAGGGACCCCGCAGCGAGTACGGAGAGCGCTTTCACAGCGGAACGGGAGCGTCCGGGGCGGACGGGTGGTACGGATGCGGAGCGTGACATAATCGGGCCTCTCTGCTCGATTAGACGGAAAGTGATTGGTTTGGCCGAGTGGCGGCCGGTGACCGGCTCAGGCGGAGGCAGGCTGCGGCACGGCCGCGACCCGCTTGCGTGATTCGGCGTCGAAATACCGCAGGCTCCCGGGATCGGTCTTCAGCAGCACCGGATCCCCCTCGCTGGCCCGGACAATGCCGGGCAGCCTGGCGATCAGCGAATGGCCCGCAGCCACGTCCACCGTGAGCAGGGTTTCCGCACCCAGCATTTCCGTGGACCTGACCGTGCCGGCGACGGTGGCGTCCCCGGACTCGTGGGCGAGGAACAGGTTCTCGGGCCGGATGCCCAGCAGCAGGTCCTGCCCGGATCCCGCCGGCGGTGCCGTCTGCCAGGGAAAGCCCCCGGGCAGCAGGATCTGTTCCCCCGGACCCCGCGTGACCGGCAGCAGGTTCATGGGCGGAGACCCGATGAAGGCTGCGACGTCGGCGTCGACAGGATTCATGTACAGCTCTTCCGGCGAAGCGGCCTGGGCCACGTTCCCGTCCCGCATCGTCACCACGTGGTCGGCCATGGTCATGGCCTCCACCTGGTCGTGCGTCACGTAGAGCACGGTGAGCCCGAGTTCCTTCTGCAGGCTGCGTAGCTCGATGCGCATCTGCTGGCGCAGCTTGGCGTCGAGGTTGGAAAGCGGCTCATCCATGAGGACAACCTTGGCGTCACTGACCAGGGCCCGGGCCAACGCGGCACGCTGGCGCTGGCCGCCGGAGAGCTGGCTGGGCCGGCGGTCCAGATACGGCACAAGGCCGACCTTCTCGGCAGCTTCAGCGGCACGTTTTTCCCGTTCCGCCTTGGGAACTTTGCGCACACGGAGGCCAAAAACGATGTTCTCCAGCACCGAGAGGTGCGGATACAGCGCGTAGTTCTGGAAAACCATGGCGATGTGCCGTTTGGCGGCGGGTACGTCGTTGACCCTTCGGCCATCGATCAGCACCTCACCTGCGGTGGCCTGCTCAAGGCCGGCAATGATGCGAAGTGAAGTCGACTTTCCGCAGCCAGAAGGTCCAAGCAGGACCACGAATTGCCCGGACGGTGCGACGATGTCCACCCCGTGCAATACGCGGGTTACTCCGCCTTTTCCGTCCGCGAATGCCTTCTCCACACCGCGGAGTTCAACATCGGACATTTATCCCCCACTCCGTCGTAGACAGGATGTAGCTCACATTGGTAGTTGGGGAAAGCTAACTAAATCGTTTAAGGTTTGTCAACAGTTAGCTCTAGACTGTGGACGGCTGGAGGTTCCAGCCGATGGACGATTCCGGCGATTCCGGGTCTGTTCAGCGATTGCAGGCAGCGAGGGGATTCGCATGAAGGGCCGTCCAAGTATCCGTGATGTGGCCGCCGAGGCCGGCGTCTCGGCCACCCTGGCAAGCTTCGCGCTCAATGACCGAGCGGGTGTCTCCGCCGCCACCAGGGAACGGATCCTGGCCGCAGCCGACCGGCTGGGATACCGCGCGGATCCCTTTGCCCGTGCCCTGCGCACCGGAACGGCCAATGCCTACGGGCTGATGATCCGCAACATGGCCAACCCGTTCTTCCTCGATGTCCTGCGCGGGGCCCAGGATGCGGCCACCGAGCAGGGTGCCACGATCCTGGCGGTGGACTCGGAATACTCTCCGGAGCGCGAGCGCGAACACGTGGACCTGCTGCTTGGGCAGCGGGTGCGGGGCCTGGCCATCGCCCCCGTGGGACCGGGCGAGGCAGTCAGCCAGTGGCTCAGCGGCGCCCCGGGGCGTGCCACGGTGGTCATCAATGCCGTGCGGCCCCCGGACCTGCCGGTCACCTGCGTCTCCCCGGACAACAAGGAGGCCGTCCGGCTGGCTGTCGACCATCTGGCAAGCCTTGGGCACCGCAGGATCAGTTTCCTCACCGCCCCCGCCGGCCTGATGGCCGACAATGACCGGCTGGTGGCGTTTGAACAGCGCTGCACCGAGCTGGGCATCGAACCGGACCCGATCCACACCCGCCTCAGCCTCGAGCATGTGTACTCCGCAGTGTCCGAGCGGCTCTCCAAGTCCACCAGGCCGACGGCGGTGGTGACCAACTCCGACTTCACGGCCCACGCCGTGTACCGCGCCGCCCGTGCTGCCGGCGTCGCCGTCGGGGAGAAACTCTCCGTCGTCGGGCACGACGACCTGCCGACGTCGGAGCTGCTGGCCCCCGGACTGACCACCATCCGTCTGGACCGGCAGGCCATTGGCCGCGCCATCTTTGCCCGTCTGGCAGACACGGAACTGGTCACGGACCACGTGGAACCGGTCGAGCTTATCCGCCGCAGCTCGACCGGCCCCGCACCCAAATAACCCCTGCGGACCGCGGCGGCCTCAGCGGCGGCGGACCCGGGGATCCGGCAGGAGCAGCTCCACGTTCCGATCCTGGGCCTCGCCGTGGGCGTTGAAGCCGCCGACCCCCATCGGGTCATTCGCAGCCAGCTCACGGTGCCAGGCGGCCAGTTCCAGCGCGCCTGCCGTCCCTTCCGGCTGGACCGGCGCCTCATGATCCAGTGCCGTGGAGAAAATGGACAGCGTGCCGTCGTTGTTGTCCACGATCTCCAGCAGCCGCACCTGGCACGGCCAGTCCATGACTGAAGAGGTGCTGATTTCCCAAAAGCCTCCGCTGCGCGAAGGCAGCGGGCGGATGGAGTTACGGTGGATATGCCCACTCACCCAGGCGATCACATTTGGGAACCGGTGCAGGACGGCGGCCACTTCTTCACCGAGCGCCCGCTCGCCGGCGTCCGTGTGGCCGGCCGGCACCTCCCGGTCATTTGTCATGCTGGTGCGGGGGTGGTGTGAGGTGATGATAACCAGGCGCTCGTCACCGCCGCCGGCTGTCTCCCGGCCGTCGGCATCCAGATGGCTGACGTGCACCTCCGCCAGGCTCTGTTCCAGCCAGGCCAGCTGGCGCCGGTCAATGCTGCCCTCAAAAATGCCGGCAGGGTTGGTGGTGTCGAGGACAATCACCCGGACACCCGGCAGCCCGTCATAGGCATAGTAGGCGGTCCCGTCCAGCAGGTTCCGTTCTGCCAGGCCGTGCCCGGAAGGACGCGCGGAGGGCTGGAAATGCGCCTCGATGAACTCCTCCCGGGTGACCGGGCGGCGCCCCTGGTCCGGGGCGACCTGGTGCGAAGGGCCGGACAGGGTCTGAAGCGGGTGCTCCGTGAAGTCCGCGACCGGGCCCGGCGGAAGGGCGTGCACCTTGCGGTGTCCGGTCATCACGGCGCCAAGCTCCGGCGTCAGCGGCGCCCGGCCCTGCACCAGGCCATCGTGGTTGCCGTAGCAGGTGAGCCAGGGGATATCGAGGCCGGCGGCCACAAACGGCTCCAGGCCCGCCTTCAGCAGCCCCGGAACGTGCGGGAAACCGTGGGCGCGGCCCCACAGGTTCTCCGGATCATCAGGAGCCCAGGCCCAGGGGAAACGCCCGTCCTGGACGCCCTCAAATGCCGCACCACCCGAGTCCATGCACACGTCGCCGCCCTCGAGCAGGCGAAGGAAGGACTGCACCTCGTTCCACTGCATGTTGTCCACGTTGTCGCCGGTGGTCACCGCCAGCTGGAGCGGAGCACCGGTCTCCGGGCTCTTCGCCACCCGGTTGAGCGCCCGCACCAGGGCATCAGTGGCATGCGCGGCCAGCAGTTCCTGCGGGCGCATCATGGGCAGCAGCAGGGCGGTATCCGGGCGGCGACCAAGCTGGTGCATGGCTTCGAGCCGGGCCGGAGACTGGACATCGGTGAGCTGGATATCGGTCAGGTGGGCCAGATAGGCGATGCTGCGGCGCCCGCCGCGGGCAGCCTCCCAGCCGGCGGTGTTCCGGGCAGCGGGATCGCTGGGAGCGGGATCGCCGGGAGCGGGATCACCGGCCATGGAACCTCCGGCGGCCCGGGGGTGTCCCTCGGGAGCCAGCTCGGTCCGGGTGCGGTGGGCTTCACCGGGACCGGGCTCGAGGGCGTAGTAAGGCTGCTCGGAGCCCTGGCGTACGGCCTCACCCCTGCGGATCGTCTGCTGCACGGTCGTGGGGGCAGCGGGCTCATGCACGATTGTGGTCTCCTTCTGGTCCGGCTGCCCGGCGTCGTTGCCTGGGCAGCTTACCTTGCCGCGGTCTTTGTCCGATGCAAGCTGAGCCGAGCGTACCTAAAACGATTAAGGCAGGCAACGAAGCACGCGGCCAGCGGTCTTGACGGTTCTACTAAAACGATTCAGACTGTGGTTACTCGGGCCTCACACAAGGGTGTGGAGGAACCGGCAAAGAGGGAGAGGCAGCGCAATGGGCGTCCAGACAAAAGACGCGGCTGGAGACGGAACGCGGGCGTCCGTACGGGCACTGAAATCAGAGCCGGCGGCCCAGGTCCTGGTGATCGGGGGTGGAATCAACGGCATCGCAACCTTCCGCGACCTGGCGATGCAGGGCGTCAGTGTCGCCCTGGTCGAAGGAGCCGACTACGTTTCCGGGGCCTCGTCGGCGTCCTCCCACATGGTCCACGGCGGAATCAGGTACCTGGAGAACGGCGAATTCCGGCTGGTGCGGGAAGCCGTCGTCGAACGCAACAACCTGCTGCGCATCGCACCGCACTATGTGAAGCCGCTGCGCACCACGATCCCGGTTTTTTCCACCTTTGCCGGCATCACGGCCGCCCCGCTGCGCTTTCTCACGCACCGGCAGGGCCGCCCCCAGGAGCGCGGCGCCCTGCTGATCAAACTGGGCCTGGCCGTGTATGACTCCTTCTCGCGCTCCGGCGGCGCCGTGCCGCGCCACGAGTTCAGGGGCCGGCGGAAGTCCCTGGCTGCGCTGCCGCAGCTGAACCCGCGGCTGCGTTATACGGCGACCTATTACGACGCTTCCATGCACGATCCCGAACGGCTCGCGCTGGATGTGCTGGCCGACGGTCTGGCCGAGGGCCGCCACGCGCGGGCCGCGAACTATGTATCGGCCGTGGGCATGGGACCCGACGGCGTCCTGCTCCGCGACGCGTGCACCGGTGAGGAATTCACTTTCCGGGCCGACGTCGTCGTAAATGCGACCGGCCCCTGGACCGACCTGACCAATGCCGCCCTCGGCCAGTCCACGCACTACATGGGCGGCACCAAGGGATCGCACATCGTGCTGAACCATCCCGAACTCCTGGCGGCGACCGGCGGGAGCGAACTGTTCTTCGAACACAAGGACGGCCGGATCGTCCTCATCTACCCGTTCAAGGACCGGGTGCTGGTGGGCACGACCGACCTGGAAGCAGACCCGCGGGACGCCGCCCGCTGCACGGAAGAGGAGGTCGAGTATTTCTTCGACCTCATCCACCATGTTTTCCCGGACATCGAGGTCGACCGGTCCCAGATTGTCTACCGCTTCGCCGGCATCCGCCCGCTGCCCGGCCATGGAGACCTCCAGCCCGGATTCGTGTCCCGCGATTACCGGATTGAGTCCACTGCCCAGGTGGGCGGAAGCGTCCTCCTCAGCTTGGTCGGCGGCAAATGGACCACGTTCCGGGCGCTGGCCGAACACCTTGCCAACGATGTCCTCAAACACCTCGGCCAGCCGCGCCGGCGGGGCACCTCCGGGGAACCCATCGGCGGCGGACGCGGGGGGCCGGCCGGCCCCGCCGAGCGCAGCCGCTGGATCGCTGCCCATCGCGGCGTGCTGGTCCCGGAGCGCTGCGCGGGACTCCTCGACCGCTACGGCACCCGGGCGCTCGGACTGCTGGATCTGGTAGCTGGCACGGGCGAGCACCAGCTGAAACACCATGCCTCCTACACCCGGGAGGAAATCGGCTACCTCGTCCGCACCGAAGAAGTGGTCCGGCTGACCGACCTCGTGCAGCGCCGAACCAGCCTGGCGTTCCGGGGAGAACTGACCCGGGACCTGCTGCTCGAGCTGGCCGCGATTGCCGGTGGAGTCCTCGGCTGGAGCCCGGAGCAGGAGTCCGCCGAGGTGGACCGGACGGAGCAGGTGCTCAGCCGGGACCACGGTATGCAGTTCCACTCCAGCGGGAGCCTGGTCTGAGCCACGGTGTACCGCCCCAATTTGTTCGGCACTAACCCCGACAAGTGAAGGATCACCACTATGAGGAATTTGGACACGCGCATTTCGGCAGCCTTCGGGATATGCCTGGCCGCCACGCTCGCCCTTGGCACGGCCGTTCCTGCAGCGGCTGCGGAGAGGAACGGCCCTCCCGGGCAGCAGGACCACCCCACCATAATCGGCCACCGCGGCAGCGGCGGTCTTTCCCCGGAGAGCACTGTGGCGGGCTTCGCCCAGGCCCGGGACTTCGGCGCCGACCTGTTTGAAGTAGATGTCCAGCTCAGCAGCGACGGAGAAATCTTTCTCTTCCATGACGCCACTGGCGCCCGCACCACCAATGTCGCGGAGGTTTTCCCCGAACGTGCGGGCGACCCGATTACCTCTTTCACCGCGGCGGAACTGCGCACATTGGACGCCGGCTCCTACTTCGGCGGAGCTTTCGCGGGCGAACCTATTCCGACCCTGCGCGATGCCGCCCTGGTGACGAATCCCCGGACCGGGATCAATATTGAACTTAAGTCTCCCGAGAATTCGCCGGGGGTAGAGGCAAAGCTTGCGGAAGCCCTGGGCGAAAAGCGCTACTGGCAGCGTTTGATTGCCCGGGACCAGATAGTTGTCAGTTCCTTTGACGAAGCTTCCCTGCGGGCATTCCATGACCTGATGCCCCAGATACCGGTTGTGCTCATCGGAGCGGTTCCCGACGACGCCGCGCTGGCGGCGTTGGCGGAGTGGACCGAAGGGCTGGTGACCAATTACCGCACCATGGACCCGGCCGACGTCGCCCGGGTCCAGGCAGCCGGCCTGACGCTCGATGTGTACACGGTCAACAGCGTGGACGCTATGCAGGAGATGACCGCCCTGGGCGTGGATACGATCATCACGGATTTCCCGGGCGTCCTCGCTGCCGTGCAGCAGGGCCGGAACCCGCTGCCGGATGCCAACGGGATTGAAATCTCAACTGTTATGGCCGATCCCCCGGGCAACGATGTGCAGCCCGAAAACGGCGAATACGTCCTGCTGACCAATGCCGGGAACACTCCGGTGGATGTCAGCGGATACGTGCTGCAGGATGCCGTCATCAACCGCCTGACCGTGGGCAGCGGCTATCTGCTGAACCCGGGAGGTGAGCTGCGGGTGTACACCGGTCCGGGCACCAACACGGCGGAGCGGTACTACAACAACCGCACAACCGCCGTGCTGAACAACACCGGTGACAGCCTGGCTGTCTTCACCCCCGGCGGCACCTTCGTAGATCTCTACGCCTACTAGGTCCCTCGGAAAATCGGAGCGCCCGGCCTTCGTGCCGGGCGCTCCGTCAGTTTGAAGCCCCTGACCGCGCACCTGGCTGGGTCCGCGGCGGAAGCCGCCGCAGCTCGACGCCGACGTTCCCGCCGTCGATCTCGACCGCCATGTAGGTGCAGAACGGCTGCCGGCGGCGGTCGGTGGGCGAACCCGGGTTCAGCAGCCGAAGGCCTTCCGGAGCAGTGCTGTCCCATGGGATGTGGCTGTGGCCAAAGATCAGCAGATCGGTTTCCGGAAAGGCCTGTTCCATCCGCATTTCCCGGCCTTTTGCGGTGCCGGTTTCATGCACGACGGCGATGCGCACCTGCTCGACCGTGGCGCGGGCGATCTCCGGCAGCCTGACCCGCAGCCCGGGTCCGTCGTTGTTCCCCCAGCAGGCCAGCAGCGCTTTGGAGCGTGTCTGCAGCTGGTCCAGCAATTCTTCGCTGACCCAGTCCCCGGCATGGACCACCAGGTCGGCGGCTTTGACCCTGGGTCTGTCAGGATTGGGAGGACCCCGGCGGGATACGGTGTTTCCGGGAGCACACCCGATTCGCGCACAGGGAGAACCTCATGACCCTCAACTGGATTACCCGACCCGAGAGCCCCGCCGACGCCGCTGCCGTCCGGGGAATCAACGAGGCTGCCTTCCCGACCCCGGCGGAAGCCGACCTCGTGGACGCCCTGCGCACCGATCCCACAGCGTGGATCGACGGGCTCTCCTATGTGGCTGCAGCACCGGACGGAACCGTGGTGGCACACGCGCTGCTCACCCGCTGCCTAGTCGGCGGGGAGCCGGCACTTGCCCTCGCACCCTGTGCTGTCCTGCCGGATTACCAGCGCCAGGGGGCCGGAGGAGCCGCGATCCTCGGAGCGCTGGAAGCCGCGCGAATACTGGGCGAGAACCTCGTGGTGGTCCTCGGCCATCCCGACTATTACCCGCGGTTCGGGTTCACACCGGCATCCCGGTTTGGAATCAAAGCGCCCTTTGAAGCCCCCGACGAAGCCCTGATGGCACTGGCGCTGGACCCTGGCAAACGTGTCCCCTCCGGCATGATCGAGTACCCGCCGGCTTTCGGGATCTAAGGAACGCCGCGGCGGGCAATGATGGCAGCGTGCGGGCGATGCCCGGGGTCAGTCCGTGTTTCGACGGCGACGGCGATAAAACCGGCGGCTTCGAGCAGCCGCGTGACCTCCTGGACGGGCCATGACCAGGCAGGGGTGACCTGGTGCGGGAATTCCTCGATCCCGGCGCTTTCGAAAAACCCTGCAAGGAGACTTCCGCCCGGGCGAACACAGCGTGCCATTTCCGCCAGGACCCCGGGAACGTCGTCGGGCGCCAAATGGATCAGCGAATACCAGGCGAGGATTCCCCCAAGGCTTTCGTCAGCCACTCCGATATCCCGTGCCGAGGCTACCCGGAAGGCTAGCTCCGGGAACTGCGCCTTGGCATGGCTAATGAAGGCGGGAACCAGATCGATCCCTTCGACCTCGAGGCCCTGGTCGGCGAGGTACTTCGTCCAGTGTCCAGGTCCGCAGCCGGCATCGAGCACGGGACCGTCCAGCGAGGCGGCCCAGCCCGCCACGAATTTCCGGTCGGCAGGTTGGGCCGCCTCGATGGACCCGAACAATGCGGTGTAGTCGGCTGCCCGCAGTGAGTACGCTGCCTCGACGGTCTCTTCGTTGTTTTGCCTGTCCTCGCTCATCCGTCCCGCCTCAGAGCCCGACGCGGACCGGGCCGGACGACCCGTCGGCATAGGTCACCTGCAACTCGACTCCTTCGCCGTCATGGTCAGCGTCATAGTGTTCCAGTTCATCCCCGGGGAACCAGAGCACGAACTGCCCCTTGGAGACGCTCCCGATGACTTCACCCTCCGCCTGGCTCAGGTAGGACACGCTCACGACGTCGGAGCCCGCAGCGCCCACCACCATGGAGAGGCTGCCCGCCGACGTCGTCCCCATCCCCATCCCATGGGGAAGCAAGTCCCGAGGCTCGGGGGTTGGGCTCCCATCAGGATTTCCGGAATAGCCGAAAGACCCGCCGAACATGGAGTCATCGGTGACGCACATGGCCGACCATCCGTCGTCGCCGGTCAGAATGACCGTCGTCCAGGCGCCGCGCTGCTCGGCAATCGCCAGCTCTGCTTGTGCAACCCCGTCTGTGTGCCTGCCGGAGGACCGGCAGTCATCCGCGGCCTTTTCCGCGGCCGCCGGGGCCATCGCCCCCGGAGCGGCAGTCCAGGTGGCGTAGGCCGGGTCGCCGCCGCTGACCGCGGGAAGCGCGATCAGGCCTGCGGTCACTGCCGCGGCCGCACCGATCAGAACACCGCGGCGGACCTTCCGGTGCACCTTCCGCGGGGGCAGTGGGTGGAGGTTCTGCGCTTCCCCCGACGTCGGAACAGCAGCCGGGCCAGCCGGAAACGCCTGGCCAGGCGGGTCGCTCGCCAGAATCCGGTCCAGGTCGGTACGGGCCCGCAGCGTGTCCCCGGAAGCGCCGGCGTCGGCCGGATCAAGGGAGCGGAGCAGGGTGTCGAGATTTTCGTCGCGCATCATGATGTCGGTGTCCTTCCGGAAACGGGCTGCGGCGTACCTGACGACGCCGGGAGGTGGTCGAGCAGGAGCCGGAGTGCCCGGCGGGCACGGGTGAGTCGCAGGCGGAAGGCAAGCGGTGAGATGCCAAGCACGGCGGCGGCCTGCGGGCCGGTCAGTTCTTCGAAGACGGCCAGGCCAAGGGCCTCCTGATGGACCTCGGACAGGAGCCGCCAGCTTCTGGCCAGATCCATCCGGCTCGTCGCCAGATCGATGTCCTCGCAGGAGGCAGTCACGTCAAGGGCGTCCACCAAGCGCAGGCCAAGGGACTCGCGACGCTGCTCACCGCGCCGGTTGTTGAGCGCGATGTTGCGGCTGATGCCGAAGATCCAGGCCCGGGCATCGCCGTCGGAACGCGGCAGATCGTCCAGCCTGCGCCAGACCACCAGGAAGGTGTCCGCGACGATGTCTTCGGCACGGTCGGCAGGCGTGCGGCGCTGCACAAACCGGAGCAGGTCCGGGTATACCGCTGCATACAGCGTCCGGAAGGTGCGCTCCCGGTCAGGAGGGCCGGAGAAGTGGGTCATACCCTGTACCTGTCCGGGAGCGGGCCGGGTGTTTCACAGCCGCAGCAAGTTATCAGGCAGCCTTCTCAGCCCCGCAGTGCGGCCAGTTCTTCCCGCAGCCGGGCAACATGCCCGGAAGGCTTAACGCCGTATTCAGCCGTGAGGACTTTGCCGTCGGGATCGACGGTGACGGTGGAGCGGAGCAGGCCCGTGAACGTTTTGCCGCCGAAGCTCTGCTCACCATACGCACCATAGGCCTTGGCCACCGCAGTGTCCGGGTCGGAAAGCAGCGGGAAGGTCAGTGCCTGGTCCCGGATGAACTCCCGCAGCGCGTCAGGGCCATCAGGCGAGATGCCGACGACGTCGTATCCGTCCTTCTGCAGCGCCGCCAGGTTGTCGCGGAATTCGCACGCTTCGGTGGTGCAGCCCGGGGTGCCGGCCGCCGGATAGAAGTAGACCACAACGTTCCGGCCGGAAAAGTCGGCGAGGGAGACCTGGTTGCCGTCGGCGTCGGGAAGGGTGAATGCGGGGGCGGTATCGCCCCGGGAAAGCTGAGTCATGTCAGTCCTTGGCTACTTGGCGGTATCGGAACAGCGGTCTTGGAACAGCGGCGAAACCAGCGGCGTCGCAAAACCGCGAATGCGGTACCGCCCCAGTGTAGGGGCAGTACCGCTTTCGGTGGCGGTTCCTTATTCGTCGTCGCCGAAGGTGTGCGCGAGGACCCAGGAGGCGAAGGAACTGATCTTGGCATCGATCACCAGGGGCGTGGTGCGGTCCCCGTCCAGCCAGGCCTGCACGCCGGCCAGATCGTCCTCGCTGCGCACCGTGACTCCGGTGCAGCCGAAACCGCGGGCGATGGCCGCAATGTCGGTCTCCGGGAACTCGACGATCTCGAGCTGGTCAGTCTCGTGCACGAAGTGATGGACCTCGGCACCGTAGGCGTTGTCGTTATAGACCAGCACGATCATCGGCAACTTCAGCCGCACAGCGGTGTCCAGTTCGGCCAGGCTCATCATAAAACCGCCGTCACCCACGCCGGCGATGGCAATGCGGTCGGGGTTGGCGAGGCCGGCGCCGATCGCGGAGGACAGTGCCAGCCCGATGGATTGGAAGGCCAGCGGCAGGCAGTAGGCGCGGGCGTCGGGAATCTGGAAGAACATGGCCGGGTAGCCGTTGAAGTTGCCGCCGTCGGTCACCACCACGCGTTCCATCGGCACCATGTCATTCAAGGCGATGGTGAGGGAACGGGGATCGATCGTTTCCGCGGAGTCGATCGGCTCGAAGGCCACGTTGACCCATTCGCTGCCGGACTTGATCTGCTCCTGCACCTCTTCGCTGCGGTATCCGGCGGAAGCGGCGCCCCGCGAAGCCAGCTCACGGGTCACGGCCTGGGCCACCAGGGCGGAGTCGCCGAGGACGCCGAATTCGACCGGCCGGTGGAACCCGATCGCCTCGGGGCTCAGATCCACCTGCACCACGCGGGCGCCGGCCAGCAGCGAGCCGCTGCGCGAGGTCCAGCGGTTGAGGCTGGCGCCAAAGGCAACGACGACGTCGGCGCCCTGGATCAGTTCGGCGGTCACCGGAGTGGAGAAGCCGCCCATCACATCCAGGTACCAGGGGTTGCCGGCGAAAATGCCGCGGCCGACGGCGGAAGTAGTCAGGAGAGCGCCGGTCTGCTCGGCCAGGGCTTCGATTTCGGCGCGGGCAGCCAGTGCTCCCCGGCCGGCCACCAGCACGGGACGTTCGGCGGCGGCGAGCAGCTCCGCCAGCTGCTGTATCGCCTCGGGTGAGGGCCCGGGCACCAGCGTCGGCGCTATTGCGGGGATGTCATCGACGGAGAATTCGAGGTCCTGCTCCTGCACGTCCAAGGCGATGCTGAGCAGGACCGTCCGGCGTTCGTCGCGGGCAGTCCGGAAGGCACGGACTGTGTCAGCTACGGCGGTTTCGGCGGAATGCACGCGTTCGGCGACCGCGCCGACCGATTCGGCAACGGCGTCCTGATCAACCCAGAAGTTGGAGGTCTTCTGCGTGGGAGGGGTGTCACCGGCCAGCACCAGCACGGGGGTCCTGCTCTTGGCGGCTTCACCGATGCCGGTCATCGCGTTGGTCAGGCCGCAGCCTTGGTGGACACTGACCACAGCGACCTCACCGGTGGCGCGGGAATAGGCATCGGCCATGCAGGCCGCACCCATTTCGTGGCGGGTGGCGGTGAACCTGGCGCCGCCGTTAACCAGTGCGTTGGTGAAGTGGAAGTTCCCGCTGCCGGTCACCCCGAAGACCTGCCGCACACCCAGCTCCGCCAGGATTCGTCCTACCGCTTCAGCAACCTTCATGGGGCGTCCTTCATTCGCTATGTGTCCTGCGTCTCACCAGTGAGTCTAGAAGTGAAGAGATCATGAGGCGAATGAATTATTTGACTGATTACTATAAGCACTATCTATAGCGTGTCGGGCAGCGCGTTCCGGAGCATCGAACCGAACCAATCCAGCGCCGGAGTGCGGCGTCCGGGCTGCGGCAGGTGCAGGCGCACCTCGATGGGGTCGACGTCGAAAGGCAGATCCACCAACTGCAGCGGCCAGCGGCCAATCCATCCCGCCGCCGTGCTCTCGGGCACGATCGCCATCAGCCCGGATTCGGAGACGATCTGCGGCAGCACGGAAAAGTGCCGGACCCGCACCCGCGTCCGCCGGACAATCCCGAGTTCATCCATCCGCTGCCCGGCCGCCTGGTGTCCGGTGCTGCGTGCCACTTCCACATGTCCGGCTGCGAGGAACTCCTCCATGGAGATCGCGCCCGCCACGGCCAGCGGAAAGTCCCGGTGCAGCAGGCCAACATAGCGCTCCTGCTTCAGCAGCACACTCTCAAAACCGCCGGCCAGCGGCCAGGACGCGATCGCCGCATCCACCGTCCCGCGTTCGAGCCAATCCGCCACTAAGGCAATGTCCATGGGAACGACGTCGAGCTCCACCCCCGGTGCCACCTCTGAGAGGTGCCGCAGCACAGCCGGCAGGAACCCCAGTTCCCCCAGGTCCGAGAGGCAGAGCCGGAACCGGCGGGTGGAGGTGGCGGGGTCAAAGCTGCGGGAGCGTTCGGTCAAGGAGTCCAGGCGAACGAGCGCATCCCGGCAGTCGGGGAAAATCTCCGCCGCCAGGGCTGTGGGCTGCATCCGCCCCCCGGAGCGGATGAAGAGGGCGTCCCCGAACTCGGTGCGGAGCCGGGAAAGGGAATGGCTCACCGATGGCTGTGTAACGAACAGTGCCCGGGCCGACGCCGTCAGGCTGCCAGTCTCATATACGGAGACGAAGGTGCGCAGCAGGTTCAGGTCCATTCGCTTATCTTTGCACCCGCCGGGAAGCTGCCCTGCCGCCCGTCCCCGGGAGGGGCTGGCACGGCAGGTTACCCGGCATGCTCCCGCCGCAGATCAGTCTTGCGGATCTTCCCGCTGGCCGTGCGGGGGAAGTCCTCCACCACCACCACCGTCTTGGGGATTTTGTACCGGGCCAGACGTCCGTCGAGGTGGGCCTGGACCTGCGCCGGCTCAAGCGTGAAGCCGTCCCGTACCGTAACTACGGCCTTGGGAACCTCGCCCCATTTCTCATCGGGGATCCCAATAACCGCGACCCCGCTGACGGCGTCGAGTTCGCTGATGATCTGCTCCACCTCCGCGGGGTAGATGTTTTCGCCGCCGGAAATGATCATGTCCTTCAGCCGGTCGGAGATAAACAGGAAACCCTCGTCGTCGAAATAGCCCATGTCTCCGGAGCGGAACCAGGTTCCGTCCGCGAAGGAGGATTCGGTGGCATCCGGGCGGTTCCAGTAGGACCTGATGACGTTTGGCCCGCTGATCTGGACCTCGCCCACTTCTCCGGGCCCGGCGACGGCGCCATCCGGATGGGCAATGCGGACGGACGTAAAGAAGTGCGGGATCCCGGCCGAACCCGCCTTCTCCCGGGACCGCGCCGGGGGCAGGGCCGTGGCACCGGGGGCAGTTTCCGTCATGCCGTAACCGTTGGAGAACCCGAGTCCGCGTTCTTCATAGGCGTCGATCACGCGCAGCGGAACGGCCGAGCCGCCGCAGGTGAGCTTGCGCAGCGAGCTGATGTCCCGTTTGGCCCAGTCAGGGTGCTCGCAGAGCAGCTGGTAGGTCGTCGGCACACCGCTGATGAAGGTGGCGGAGTATTTTTCGATCAGATCCAGCGTCCGTCCCGGCTCGAACCGGGTTTCCAGGATCACGGTGGCGCCCTTGAGCAGGTTGGGCAGCACACCCATGTCGAGGGAAGCGACGTGGAACAGCGGGGAGATCATCAGGGCGACGTCGTCCCCCGCGACGTCGTAGTCCACCAGCACGTTGAAGCAGTTCCAGGCCAGGTTGGCGTGGGTGAGCAGCGCACCCTTGGGCTGCCCGGTGGTGCCGGAGGTGTATAGGATAATGGCGCCGTCCTCCAGCGACACCGCGGCGTCCAGGAACCCGCCGGGCTCCCCATTCAGGGAATCCTCATAATCCTGCGCCGGCAGGCCACCGGCGTCGGCGCGGGCGGTTCCGGTTCCGTCGTCGACCAGCAGGCGCAGCCCGACGTCGGTCCCGCGGGAACCTCGGACGGCCAATTCGTCCAGGGCCAGGGTGTTCACCAGGACGGCAGCACCCGAATCCTGCAGCGCAAACTGAATTTCCGGCGGGGCCAGGCGGGTGTTGAGCGGAACAAAAACCGCGCCGAGCGCTCCTGCCGCGAAAAAGGTCTCGAGGAAGGCCGGGTGGTTATCCCCCAGGAAAGCAACACGGGTGCCGTGTTCCACACCGTTGGCGCGCAGCACCGCTGCCAGCCGGTTGATCCGTTCGTCGAGTTCGGCGTAGCTGGTCCGGTCATCCCGGAAGATCAGCGCGGTCTTGGAACCGGATTTGACGCGCTGGCGGTGGATCCATGAACCCAGGCCCTGGTTCTGCATTTCCTCAGACATCCTTATTTCTTGTACGAAAGCTTGTTGCGGGTCCGGGGCCCGCCTGCCCTGTCTCCCTCAGGGAGGCTGGCAGGCGGGCTCCGGGACGGTTTAGTCGACCGTCATGGCTCCCAGATCGGGGGCCTTTTCCACGAACTTGTACTTGAGCATCAGCTCGCCCAGGCTGGTGAGCTGCTCGGTGCGAAGCTCGGCGTCGTACTGCTCCATCTTGAGTTTTGCGGCGACCTCGGCCGGCATCGTCATAAAGGCCGGCAGCGTTGCCTTGACGTCATCGATATTGGCCTCGGCCTCCACCAGGAGCTCTTCCATGGCGTCCTTGAACTTCGCCACGGTTTCCGGGTTCTGCTCGGCGTAGTTACCGGAGGTGAAGGAGACCATCGTGGGCATGCCGGGGATGGCTTCCTGGTTGGAGTAGCCGACCAGCACGTTCTCCGGGTTGGCCAGTGCCTTGCTGAGGAAGGGTTCGGGGATCCAGATGGCGTCCGTGTTGCCCAGCTCCAGCTGCGCCTCCATGTCCGGGAAGGGCATTTCGGAGAAGTTGATCGCACTGGGATCCGCGCCGGCGATCGACGCTGCTTCCATGATGGTCAGGTCGCCCTGGGTGTTGATGGCGTTGACGGTGGCGGTCTTGCCTTCGAGGTCGGCGAAGGAAGTGATGCCGGAGTCCGCCCGCGTGACGACACCGTTGATGTCCTCACCCTCCGCGTAGGAGTTGGAGTAGCCCGTGACAATCTTCATGTCCAGGCCCTTGTCCTTCGCCACCATCACGGTCAGCGGGTTACCGACGGCGAAGTTCATGCTGCCGGTGGAGACGGCGGGGAGCATCGCGGCGCCGCCCTGCCCGGTCTCGAGCGTGACGTCGAGTCCGTGCTTCTCGAAGATGCCTTCCTCAATGCCGTAGTGCATGGCTGCGGACGGCGCGATCGCCAGCACACCGACGACGATCTTCTCGAGCTCGCCGCTGCCGGCAGATTCCGAGGACGACGCGGCGGGTGAGCTGGAGCCGCTGCCGGACAGGCTGCCGCCTCCGCAGCCTGCCAGCGCCAGTGACGCAACGGCGCCGAGTGCAAAGGCCTTGGCGACCTTGCTGGTAATGAAGTGCCTCATGACTTTCCTCTTCCTTGAGGGAGAAATGGATACTACGGGGGGGGTGGTGCTGGTACTGCGCTTGCTGTCCCGGCCCCGGCCCGCGGAGGGGGCCGGGGCCGGAAACGTTGGTGGAACCCGGAGCTAGGAGTAGAACCTGGCCAGGAACTCGGCGACGACAGCGGGACGTTCTTCGCCTTCGATTTCGATCTTGTTGGACGTCTTGATCTGCACGCCGCCCTTGACCTCGGTGACCTCGGCGATCACCGAGTGCAGGCGGACCTTGGCTCCAACCTTGACCGGGTTGGTGAAGCGGACCCGGTCCAGTCCGTAATTGACCTTGGTCTTGACCCCTTCGACGTCGAAGAGCTGGCTCCAGAGCGGAATGATCAGTGAGAGGGTGAGGAAGCCGTGGGCGATCGGTGCGCCAAACGGACCGTCCTTAGCCTTCTCCGGATCGGTGTGGATCCACTGGTGGTCGTCGGTGGCATCGGCGAAGGTGTTGATCTGGTCCTGGGTGACTTCGAGGTAGTCGGTGTAGCCCAGGTCCTTGCCGACCAGTCCGGTGAGTTCTTCAAAAGTGACAACGGTAGCGCTCATGTGGTTTTTCCTGTGTTCTCGTAATGACTAATTTGATTCGGCGGTCTGGGGCTGGAGTTCGGCCGGCAGCGGCGGGAACTTCTCCCCCACCCCCTGCAGCTTGTCCGCGAACGGGAACGCCGCCGTGAGGTCGGCAGAGGTCCACCCACCGTCCCGGTACTCGGTACCCACTGCTTCCGGATGGGACCACAGCTGCAGCCGGTCCCCGCCCACCCCAATGGCCTGCCCGGTAATCCCTGCAGCATCCTCCGACGCCAGGAACGCGATCAACCCCGCCACATCCTCCGCGGTCCCGAAGCCCAGGTCCTTGCGGAAGAAGTCCGGCATCGCTTCACCGCGCTCCTCCGCCTCCACAGCGGCAGCGAAATACGGAACGGTCTTCGTCATCGCCGTCGCCGCCACCGGAATCACCGCGTTCGCGGTCACCCCGGCCTTCTTCATCTCCAGCGCCCAGGTCCGGACCATGCCCACGATCCCGGCCTTCGCCGCAGCATAGTTGGTCTGCCCGAAGTTCCCGCGCTGCCCGGTCGGGGAACCGATCGTGATGATCCGGCCCGCCACATTGTTTTCCTTGAAGTACGCGTACGCCTCCCGGACACAGGTGAACGTCCCGCGCAGGTGCACGTTGATGACCAGGTCAAAGTCCTCATCGGTCATCTTCAGCAGCGACTTATCCCGCAGCACCCCGGCATTGGTCACCAGGATGTCCAGGCCGCCGAAATTCTGAACCGCGGCAGCCACCAGGGCCTTCGCCGTCTCCGTGGAACCCACCGGTGCCACCACCGCGACCGCGCGTCCGCCGTCGGCCGTGATCACGGCGACCGCTTCCTCGGCAACTGAGGCATCGACGTCGTTCACCACTACCGCGGCGCCCTGCCGGGCCAGTTCCCGGGCATAGGCCAGCCCCAGTCCCCGCCCACTGCCGGTAACAATCGCGGTTTTGCCCTGCAACGCCATAAAAAACTCCTCGTGATTTGTGTCCTGCTTCACACCATGACATCCGAGATAGTTGATAAAGTCAACAGTTGAATGTGCGCGTACTCTTGTTCCATGACAGAGATGGTCAACGGGACTTCACGCACCGGCGGGGCAGCGACTTCACCCGAGACGCGAATCGAGCGGCTCTATTCTTCGGAGCTGGCCGGTGAAACGGAGTTCCTCGCTGCCCGGACACGTTCAGTCGGATCCCGCCGCGCAAACGAGGACCTCGCCGCCCTGGGCCTCAAGGTTCGTTCCTACTCCGTGCTCTCCCTGGCGTGCAGCGGGCTGCACCCGTCCCAGCGGGAGCTCGCGGAGTTCCTGGTCCTGGATCCGAGCCAGATCGTGGCACTGGTGGACCAGCTGGAAAAGCGCGGTGCGGTCAAGCGCCAGGCGGATCCGCGGGACCGCCGCTCCAACATCATCACCGCGACGGCAGCGGGCAAGCGGCTCTACGCGGAGGCAGCCGCCGTGGTGGCCACTGCGGGCGACGCCGTCCTGGGGGCGCTGTCCCCGGCGGAGCGGGAGCAGCTGCGGTCCCTGCTGCAACGCGTTGCCTTCGCTGACCAGCCGCCCCGCCAGTAAGCCGCCGCTCCACCAGCCGCCCGGTCAGTGAAGCGATTCGTTCATGACCCGGGCCAGCGACCGGAACCGTTCATTGGCGGCCAGGTCCTCGAGCAGGATCGGTGTTCCGTCCGGGCCGGCCAGCGGAATCCGCCAGTTTGGGTATTCGCTGGAGGTGCCGGGCTGATTCTGGCTGCGCCGCTCCCCCACAGCATCCACCAGCCCAACGCCGATCAGTACGGACGGGGTCCGGGCGATAAAACGGTGCAGGGCTTCAATGGTTTCCGCCTCCGAAACCTCGCCGCCGGGCAGCAGGCCCTGCCCGCGGACCAGGTCGAGGATGGCGGACCGAGCTGCCTCATCCAGTGCGCGTTCCTCCTCCACCGGACGGTTCAGCAGGCCCAGCGATCCGCGCAGGGTGACGTGTTCCCCGGCCAGGTAGCCCGCGGCGGGCGGCAGGTCGTGCGTGCCGATCGTCGTGAGGGCCGCCGGGCGGTAATCCTGCGGCGGCCGCGGACCCTCGGATGTCTGCTCAAACCACATGATGGCCGTGCCCAGGACTCCGCGTTCCGCCAAATAGTCCTGCACCCACGGTTCGAAGACGCCCAGGTCTTCCCCGATAACGACGGCGCCGGCCCGGTGGGCTTCCAGGGCCAGGATTCCGACGAGCGCCTCGTGGTCGTAGTACACGTAGGCGCCTTCACCGGGCAGCTCACCTCGGGGGATCCACCAGAGCCGGAACAGGCCAAGAATGTGGTCCACGCGCACACCGCCGGCGTGGCGCAGGATGGTCCGCAGCATGTCGCGGTAGGCGCCGTAGCCGGTCCGCGCCAGGCGGTCGGGATCCCACGGCGGCTGGCTCCAGTCTTGTCCGCGCTGGTTGAACATATCCGGCGGGGCTCCCACCGAGACCTCGGGGACCAGGACATTCTTCAGTGTCCAGGCATCCGCCCCGCCGGGATGGACCCCGACGGCGAGGTCGTGGACGATTCCGATGCCCATTCCCGCCTGCCGGGCCGCCCGCTGGGCTGCCTCAAGCTGTTCGTCGCAGACCCACTGCAGCCACTTGTAGAACTCGATTTCGCCGGCCAGTTCAGCAGCCTTTTCACGGGCAAAGCCGCTGTGCAGACCTGCATGCCATACCGGCGCGTCGGCGGGATATTCGGCTGCCAGCGCGGACCAGAGGGCGAAACTGTCCAGGCCCTCGCCTTCGCCGTCAATAAAGGCCTGGAGCTGCTGTTCGCGGGAGGGGCTGCGGGGCACCCGGTAGACCCGCCGCAGCGCTTTAAGTTTGGCGGCGAAGGCGGTATCCCGGTCCAGCAGCCGTGGATCTCGGTTTAGTGCCTGCTGTCCTTCCGCCAGGGCTTCGATCTGCCTCCGGTCCTCCGGCGGGATGTAGCTGTACTCGGAAATGGCTTCTACCCGGATGTACAGCGGGTTGAAGAACCGGCGGGTCGCAGGAAGGTAGGGCGAATCTTCCACCGGCGGCATGGACTGCGCCGCATGGAGGGGGTTGATGAGCATAAAGTCCGCACCCTCCTCACCGGAGATCGCGGAGAGGTCAGCGAGGTCGGCCAGGTCCCCGATCCCCCAGGACCGCGTCGAACGTACTGAGTAAAGCTGGGCCATCATCCCCCAGGCCCGGGACCGTCCGTTCTGGCCGGCCGTTTCCAACCGGTCCGGTGTCACAGCGAGCACAGCCTCGACCTGGTCGCCGCCGGCGTCGATGTGCAGCCGGTGCCAGCCCAGGGGCAGGTCCAGTGGCAACGCAAGCTGGGTGCGTTGGCGGTCCGCCCCGTCGACGACGGCGGTTTCCTCCGGGTCAGGGTTCCACGGCACCTCGATGGACCCGCCCTGCTCCAGTTCAATCCACGCCCGCGCCGGGCTTCCGGTTGGAAGGTGTACGGGGACGGGCCCGGGACGGCCCTGCCGGATAACAACAGTCGGGGGCAGGATCTGGCGCCAGGGTGCGGTCAGTGCTTGTTCCAGCGAGGCTTCGGCCTCGGCGCGGTTCCCGGCCCGTGCTCCCCGTGCAGAGAGGATCCGCCGAAGTGTCTTGCTGGAAACCTCCTGCACGCCGCCGTCCCATCCGGTGAACGTCGTCGCGACGCGTTTAACGCCGGCAAGCCGTTCCAGGAGTTCCCGCTCGCTGGTACCGCCGGTGCTTTCCCCGTTCACGGGGTCTCCCTCAGTCATGCAGCCCAATCTAGGGTGTTCGGGCGCCGCAGGACAGGGCCTTGGACACGCTGGTCTGAAAGCACGGGGACGACTGGGAGTTCAGGGACGTTTTTCGACCAGCCGCCAGACATCCTGATATTCGGTATGGTCCGCGTACGGTGCAGCCAGCGCAGCGAGGGCGAGAGTCGTCCATTCGAGTTCATCCGCGTAGCTGCGCGTGTCAGATTCAGTGTCCTGCAGCATCCTGGACAGGGCGTTGCGCCGGGCACCACCAATGATGTCGATCAGCATGAGCTTGGCTTCGCATTCCCGCAGAAGCCTCTCTTCATACCAGCGGTCCGAGAGGGAAATTTCGGAGCCGCCCAGCAGCTTGCGGGACTCCGCGGCGTCTTCGTGAAAGCGCATCAGCAGGAAATCCACGATGTCCATGGCCCAGACTGTACGCCCCGGACTGACCCGGCGTCAGGGGGAGGATACCGCTTTGGGAATATTTTTGCGCAGTTGGCTGGTTGACATAACTAGGCACCCTCACGACCCAGGAGTTTTAGTTTGCCCTCAGCCAGTACGTCCCCAGCTTCCTCCAATGCTTCCGCCCGCCGCATCCGCAACGTCAGCTCGGTCCACCGTGGCGACCACGTGGAAATCCGCAGCGGCAACCATGTCTACTACCGGGGAGAGGTGCGGGACACCGCGCCGGGGCTGGCCACGTTATGGCTGCGTGATGAGGAAACCGGTGTCCACACCGCAGTGAGCACCGAGGATTTCGCCGTCTGGCTGACCGAGCCCTAACACCGGAATACCGGGGCGCGCTTACCAGTCGATCAGTGCTCCCGCACTGATGTTGATCGTTGCCGCCGTGACGCTGGAAGCCATGTCTGAAGCCGCGAACACGGCGGCGTTGCCGACATCCTCCAGTGTGGCCGCCCGCTTCAGCATGGTGGCCTCCCGTATCGCCTCGGCGATTTCCTTCCCGCCTTCCATCCCCGGCGGCAGGGACTCGGGTATTCCTCCGCTTCGCAGCGTCACTACCCGAATGCCGTGCGGACCGAGTTCCACCGCCAGCTGACGGCGCATTGCCTCGATCGCTTCGAACGCGGTGATTAACCCGCCCAGGTACTGCCCGGGTTCCTGGGTGCCGGATCCGCCGAACGCCAGGATCACCCCCGATTTCTGCTCCATCATGTGCCGGGCCGCGGCCTGTGCGGTGATGAAAGTGGTCTGCACCGCCGTCGACACGGGCCGCAGATAATCCTCCAGGTACATCGCGGACATCGGTGTGCCTTGGACGTCGCCGTGCTGGATGACGTTCAAGGAAATGTCCACGCTGCCTGCGGAGGCTGCGACGTCGTCGGCGTGCTCGTTCACAGCATGCTGGTTCAGTGCATCCAGGACCGCGGTTTCCACCAGCCCGCCCGCGTCCCGGATCTGCTCCGCGACGGCCTCCAGCGGTTCAGGGTTCCGGCCGGCGAGAAAGACCCTTGCCCCTTCCCGGGCGAAGGCCCGTGCGGCGGCTCCTCCGATCGATCCACCACCGCCGTAAACAACTGCGTTCCTGCCGTTGAGCAGCATGCCGGGCCCCTTCTGCCGGAGTATGGGGCACCATCATGGCACCGGCCCGGTCAGAGGGCCAGCGTCCAGGCGACGTCCGCGGCTGCCACTTCCTGAAGGCTGGACGGATTCCAGCGCGGTGCATCCCGGTCGAGGAGACGGGCACGCACGCCTTCCCGGAAGTCCGGGCGCCCGATCATCCGTGCCGCCATCACCAGGTCCCGCTGCAGCACCTTGTCTAGGGAGGGCTCTCGGGCAGCTGCGCGCACGGCGGCCAGCGCCACTTCCAGGGAGAACGGCGCCATCGCGCGGATAGCCTGGGCCGCAGCAGCAGCACCCGGGGAAGCATGGCTGCCGAGCCGGTCGAGGATCTCCAACACATCCGACCCTGCGTAGCATTCGTCGATCCAGTCCCTCTCGGCCGCCAGCGGAGCCTGCGGAGGTTCGACGGCGAATCCGGCCACCACCGACGCGGCGTCGGCGGCGCCGGATTCCAGCGCCGCGCTCAGGGCCGGAAGCGAGCCGGAGGGAACGTAGTAGTCGGCGAAGCCGCAGAGCACAGCATCAGCGCCGGTCATGGTTCCGGCGGTCAGGGCCAGATGGGTGCCAAGCGCCCCCGGAGCCTGGGCCAGCAGGAGAGCCCCGCCGCAGTCCGGACTCAAACCGATGCGCACCTCCGGCATGGCAGCCTTTGTCCGCTCCGTGGCGATCCGGATGTTGGCATGCCCTGAGACGCCGATCCCGCCGCCCATCACCACGCCGTCCATCAGCGCAATGTAGGGTTTCGGAAAATCAGCCACCCGGGCGTTGAGCGCGTATTCCGCTGCCCAGAACGCCATCGCCTCAGCGTCCGTCCCGGAGGCCAGGGCCCTGACATCACCGCCGGCGCACAGCCCCCGGTCACCGGCTCCGAGGAGCAGGACAGCGAGCACGCCGTCGTCCCCGGCCCAGTCCTGCAGCACCCGGTCCATGGCCGTAACCATGTCCATGGTCATGGCATTGAGCGCCTGTGGCCGGTTCAGCCGGATTACGCCCAGATCCCCGGAGACCCAGGCCTGAAGTTCGTCGGTGGCATGCGTGGAGGCGCGGGTGAGGGTGCCGGCGGGTGTGGTTTCCATGCTGGTTAGCATTTCAAGGATTCGCTGCAGCGCCAATCCGGGCCCTCCGGGGCAGCAGCCGCGAAGGACCAGGACGGCCGTGTTTCGGCGGCGGCCGTCGAAGCCCCGGCGGCGTCCGACCCAGCAACAGGCCCGCTGCAGAAAGCCGGGCTGCCGGGCTGCAGCCGGCCCGGCCAAACATTGCCCGGCCAAAGCAAGCCCCGCCAAAGCAAGCCCTGCCGGGGAAAGCCCTGCCGGGGAAAGCCCTGCCGGGGAAAGCCCTGCCGCAGGCATTATGCCTGCGGCAGGACCCCGGTACAGCGGAGTGGAGCAGCGTCTACCAGCGGACCTTCCGCTCGCGCGGTCCCTGCTTTCCGTTGGCGTGGTTGGGTTTGCCTCCCTTGCCCAGGCTTTGCCAGCCCGGGAGATTGGCCTCTGCCTGTTTCGAAGCGGCCAGGCGCCGCAGGCCTTCATCGCTCAGCCTGCGCGCGGCAGCCGGGGCAATATTGACGTGCAGTTCCTCCGCAGGCAGGACCGGTATCGCCGGGATCTGGCCTGCGTCCATATCCGGGGCGGCCGGCTGGGCTGGCGGTTGGGTTGGCTGGATAAATTCTTTGGGATGCTGTGACGGCTTCGTCATGGGGTTCTCCAGTTTCTACTCTGGCTGTTGAGCCGGAGCGCGGCCCTTCCGGGCTCGCCGGTGCGCATAGCTGACCGGCGGATTTCGAGATTGCAGACGGAAGGACTCGGAGGCTTTGGCCTCAACAAGCGGATGATGTGGTCTGCGTAGAGCGCTGCGCGTGAAATACGCGCACGACGCTACTCGAAAATGAGTGTTCCCATGCCGAGGACCCTAACATCCGGCAGGCGGCCCCGCTAGGCTTCCGCGCGAATCCGTTCCACGGGTCCGGGGACTCCCGGCAGGACATCGGCCAGCGGGTTGGGCGTGCCGAACCGGTGGGCGGTAATGCTGATGGCCTGTTCATGAAGGAACGGCAGCAGTTCCACCCGCCCCGACTCTGTCACCGGCTGGTCATACACGGCGACGTCGGGGCGTCCGCCGATGGCTGCGGCAACCGCCTGCCGCTCCCCGCCGATCAGCCGGATCCTGGCCGGCAGCCCGTTGCCGGTTCCGAGCCGGGTGAGCCAGCCGGCGTCGTCCTCCACTGCCACGGCGCATCCGCGGCCGGCCAGCAGGGCGGTGATTCCGGACGGCAGGCCCGCTGGCACCGAGAGCTTCACCGGGCTCCCCGCCCGGAG
>NZ_DALZXY010000017.1:0-44449 GCF_031988865.1 Arthrobacter sp. | reverse complement strand
ATCTCGCCGTCCGGGATGCGCTGCGAGCACATCCTGACCTGCGGGATCGCTACGGCGCCGTGAAGCAGCAGCTGGCGAGCCGACCGAACATGACCATCGATCTCTACGTTGCTGGTAAGTCCGCCATCTTGCAGGAGGTGTTGGCTCTATCAGACCTAACTGCGAACGAAAGGCAGAGGATCTTCGAGCTGAACATGCGCCCCTGATCTTCAACGCATGACTAGGCCATCCAGGGCAGTTTGTGATGCAAGGCATGCAGGGTCACGGTCCCACCGTAAATGGGAGAGGTACCAAGCTCCGAAAAACCCCAATGTCTATAAATCTCTCGGACCTGGGATGCTTGGCCGAAAACACCCAGGACGGCATCCTGTTCGGTTCGGCTCGAGAGGAGTTCACGGACACACTGCTTGGCTATCCCACGGCCTCGATAGTTTTCGTCGACAGCGAGTTCCTGGACAATAACGGTTCTCGACGGCGAGATTACCGCGTCCAGCGTTGGCTGCATTGCGTCTAGCCGTCGTAGCCAGGAGCTGTCCTGGTCAAGTCTCTGAGATAACGCAAAGCCGATCACGTGTCCATCGTGGCTCGCCACGACAAGTCGTCCACCAGGACTGGCAAGTTTGTCGGGGCCCCATTGATCAATGCTCTGTAGTTCGTCTGGTGATTCGTTGTAAGGAGGGGCTGCGAAGCTCAAGACGAAGAGACTCGCGATCTCAGCCCAAAATTCGTCCGGGGCAACATGCTCGAACCGGACGTAATCAACGTCTCGGTCGATCTCGCTCATAGTGGCTCAGACTATCTCCTGTTTCCTCAGCGGCGTGCCAGGCGAGGAGGTTCACCCTTGAAAGCGCCGTTCAGCCCTTCTCACTAAGCTCAGGGCATGCACATCCGCGAAGCGACCCTGGATGACCAGAGGCAGGTGGACTGGATCTGTGATGCCAGCAACCGCGAACGCTGGACACCTGAAATGATCACCCCGATCAACGGCCGGGTCGTATTGGCAGCGGCCATACAAGGTGAGATCGTCGGTGTGGCCAAAACCCACTTCTACGGCGAACCCGACGGCGAAATCCCTGCTGGCCACTATCTGGGAGGCCTTGTCGTCACTCCGGAGTTTCGACGGCGGGGCATCGGTTCTGCCCTCACCCGGTCCCGGATGGACTGGATCTGGACTCAGTCCTCGAGCGTTTACTACTTCGCGAACGAACATAACGAGGCGTCCATCGGAATGCACCAGGCTTTGGGTTTCCAGCCCGTCGGTCGATTCACGGCCATTCGTGGGGTGACGGCCGACAACGGGCGATCAGAATTAGTCCTTTTCGAAGCGTCCCCATAAACGAACCCTTATTGAGACGGTCGGCGGGCCGGGGGGAGTGGCAGACGCCGCCGCGTCGTCCCCGCCGTCGTCCCGCCGCACCGCCGTTGCCCCGCTGGATTCACGCCGGATCAGCCCGGCCGTAATCGCCGAGTTTCTCCACCGCGAAATCCAGAAGAGCCGAGGCGCGCGGCGTGAGGAGCATGTCCTCAGGCCAGATGCCGACAACATGCGAGACCGTGACGGGTGGGTCGAGACGCCGCCGAACCACCGGCCGGCCCTCGGTGCTCATCGGGAGCCTGTTGGGCCGTGACATCAGCAGGCCATAGCCCACGCCGCGGCCCACCAAAGCCTCGACGAGGTTGGTCTGGCTGACCCGGGTTTCGATCCTGGGAACAAGGCCGAGCGCGGTGAAGGCATCGGTGACGTTGACGGTGCCGGGGGTCGCCTCATATTGGATGTAGGGTTCGCTGGCGAGATCCGCGAGGCTCACGGTGCTGGCCGACGCGAGCGGATGGCTCGGATGCAGGTGGACCTCCAGTTCCGTCGCGTAGATCTTCCGGCGGCGGTATCCGAGGGGCAGGGACACGTTGTAGACCAGGGCGACGTCGAGATTTCCCGCCTGGAGCGCGGTAAGCAGTTCTTCGTTGGTGCCCACCATGATCTCCATCTGCACTCCGGGATGCCTCTTGGGGAAGCCTTCGAGAAGCTCGGGAACCACGTTGATGGCGAAACTCGAATAGCAGCCGAGCTTCACCGGACCCCGCAGCTCCTCTGTGCGGCGGGCGCCCAGGACGAGCTCCTGCGTGTCGGAGATGATCCTGCGTGCCTGCTTCGCAAACTGCTGGCCGGCCGGAGTCAGCGTGAGGCCCCGCGCCTTGCGGCGCACGCACAATTGCTCCCCCACCGCATTCTCGAGGGATGTGACCGCCTGCGACAGCGCGGACTCCGAGATGTGCAGATGGGCCGCAGCCGCGCTGAGGGTGGCGAAATTCGGCAGGGCGGCGAACAACTCAAGCTGCCTCAGGCTCACATCCGTCATGGCCGTCCTCTTCTACGAATCAATCTTCTTCGGCTCAACCGAACTACATCCTCACATTACTGTGATTTACACGCAGAGATAAGCACCACAACATTGGAGGAACAGCTTCCCGAGCCCCTCTCATTTGGGAGGGCGACAAAGACGTTAGGGACGAGAATGACCTCCTCTGCAACCATCCGAAGGCCCGCCTCCCAGCGGCGAATCGCCTTTGCGACAATCGTCGGCACCACCATCGAGTGGTACGACTTCTTTATCTATGCGACGACCGCAGGGCTCGTGTTCGCGCAGCTCTTCTTCCAGCCCGCCGGCGAGGAGATCGGCGTGCTGCTCTCCTTCGCCACGGTCGGCATCTCCTTCCTCTTCCGCCCCCTCGGCGCCTTCCTCGCCGGGCACTTCGGTGATCGGATCGGCCGGCGCGCGATGCTCGTCCTCACGCTTGTGCTCATGGGGGTCGCGACGACGCTCATCGGCTTGCTGCCCACCTACGCCCAGATCGGCATCGCCGCGCCGATCCTCCTGCTCCTCCTCCGCATCCTGCAAGGTCTCTCCGCCGGCGGCGAGTGGGGCGGTGCGGTGCTCATGGCCGTGGAGCACGCTCCCGCGAACCGCCGCGGCCGCGCCGGCTCCTGGCCGCAGCTCGGCGTCCCCCTCGGCTTCCTCCTCGCCTCGGGCATGACGGCCCTGATGACCGGCGTCATCTCCCCGGGCGATGCCTACCTCGCATGGGGCTGGCGGGTGCCGTTCCTCGTGAGCATCGTGCTCATTGTTGTGGGCTTCGTGATCCGCCGTTCGGTCGAGGAGAGCCCGGTGTTCACCGACCTCGCCAAGCGCGGCGAACAGAAGCAGGTTCCGATCGTGACGCTGTTCCGGCGGCACTGGTACCTCGTGATCCTCGCCGCGCTCGTGTTCGCGGGCAACGGCACCCTGGGCTATATGACCACGGGCGGGTTCCTCAACAGGTACGCGATCAACGTGCAGAGCCTCGACACCACAGCGGTGCTCCTGGCGGCCTCAACCGGAGCGGTGGTGTGGTTCTTCTCGACCCTCCTAGCCGGTTGCCTCTCCGATGTGATCGGCCGGCGAAACACGTTCCTCATCGGCTTCGCGCTTCAGGCCGCCGTCGTCTTCCCCGTGTTCTGGCTCGTGGACCACGCCGGACTGCCCGGGCTCTACACCGGGCTCGTCCTCATCTCGACCAGCCTTGGCCTCACTTACGGCCCGCTGGCCGCGTGGTACTCCGAGATCTTCCCGGCGTCGATCCGCTTCTCGGGCGTCTCCATCACCTACGCCATCGGAGCGGTCCTCGGTGGGGCTTTTGCACCCATGATCGCGCAGATGCTGCTCGAGGCCACGGGCACGACGGCGGCAGTCTCCGGATATCTCCTCACCGCTTCCCTCCTCGGAGGCATCGCGACCCTGTGCCTGCGGGACCGCTCCGGCATCCCGCTCGGGTCCGAGCACGAGGCCGAGCAGGCAAGCGGCGCCACGATGTTCAGCCCGCGCGCGGCCGCCAAGGAGTTCGCCGAAAAACGATAGGGAACCACATGTTTTGCGCAGTACAGATGCAGTACAGATAGGGAGAAATAATGGTTAGTTCCACCACCAGAATCGCGGTCGTCGGCGGAGGGATGGGCGGGCTCACCGCTGCCATCGCCCTGACCCGGATCGCCGGCGTCCAGGTCACGGTGTTCGAGCAGGCCAGCAAGCTGGGCGAAGTGGGTGCAGGGGTCACGGTGGCACCGAATGCCCAGCGCGTGCTGGATCGGCTCGGTGTGCTGGAGCAGGTCAAACGCGCCGGGGCGGTCCCGGACGGGCACGGCGTTTACCAGGATGCCATGGGCAACCTGGTCACCGACGCAGCCTGGGAGGACTCGGGGAAGCAGTACCGAAACATCGGCATGTACCGCCCGGACCTCATCAATGTCCTGGCACAGGAAGTCGACCCCGAAACAATTCGCCTCAACCAGCGCATCGCGTCGGTCCAGGCCCTGGACGCCGGCGTCCGCATCGAATTGGAGAACGGCGGGCACGAGGATTTTGACGCCGTCGTCGGGGCGGACGGTATCCACTCGGTCGTGCGCAAATCCGTGCTGCAGTATCCGGAGCCCGTTTACTCCGGCTACATCGTCTACCGCGGCGTCGTTGACGCCTCCCTGCTCCCCGACGACTGGCGCATGATCAGCCAGGTATGGATGGGCAATCAGCGGCACTTCATGTGCTATCCGCTGCAGAACCGCAAGCTCTTTAATTTCGTGGCCGGTGTGCCGAGCGACCGGCCGCTCAACGGGCCCTGGTCCGGGCCGGCGGAGGTGAGCGAGCTCGCCGCCGAATTTGCCGGCGAGGACTGGGACCCGAGGCTGCAACGCTTCATCGCGGCCATTGAGAAGACTTTTTGGTGGGGCCTCTTTGACCACGAACCCCTCACCAACTGGTCCCGCGGGCCGATCACACTCCTCGGCGACGCAGCGCACACGATGCTGCCGCACCAGGGGCAGGGGGTGAACCAGGCGATCGAGGACAGCATGGCGCTGGCCATCTTCCTGAACGCCGCAGAAACCACCGCCGATATCCCCGAAGCGTTCCGGCGATACACCTCCGTTCGGATGCAGCGCACTGCGATCCTTCAGCACGGTTCCCGGCGGGCCGGAGCCATGTTCGATGCGCAGTATGAATTCGCGGACCTCAGGAAGCGCGACGCCGACCTGCGCGTCGGGCGGGATTTCCGCCGAAGCGCGGTGTTCGACTACGACGCGCAGAAAGTCGCCGAGAAGGCGCTCACACGATTCAGGAAGGTCCAGTTCGCATGAGAACCATCAGCATTATCGGCAGCGGCAAGATGAGCGCGGCGATCGCCGAAGTCGCAGCGCGGGCCGGAGCGGATATCCAGATCATCCGGCGCAGTACGTCGAGCTCCTCCGGGGAGCGTCCGGGTGTCACCTACAGCAGCATCGGCGAGGAACTCACCGGCGAGCTCGTGGTGCTCGCGGTACCGTACAACGCCTATCCGAGCATCCTCGAGCACTACCGGGAGCGGCTGCGCGGTAAGGTCGTCATCGACATCAGCAACCCCATCGACTTCACCACCTACGACGAATTGAAGTCACCGGCTGACTCCTCCACCGCCGCCGAGCTCGCCAAGGAACTCCCCGAGGGCGCCGCCGTCGTGAAAGCGTTCAACGTGAACCTCGGTGACACGCTCACCACCGGCACGAACGGCACCACGACGACGACCGTCCTGTTCGCCGGCGACTACGCCGAAGCGAAAATCGCCGTTGCGGACCTCATCGAGGCGTCAGGGATGCGGGCGGTCGACGTCGGCCCCCTGTCCCGCGCGAGGGAACTCGAAGCGATGGGTTTCCTCCAGATCGTGCTGGCGGCACTTGGCAAGACCCGGAACGAATCAGGATTCACCCTGCTGCAGTAAGCAGGGGCGGCGGTGAATGCTCCGCACGATCCCGGATGCCCCGAAGCATCCGCTCGGTCATGACCCAGCTGACCATCTCGACTGGCTCCACCAGCGCCCCGGCCCAGCGGGTGAGATAGGCGTACCGCTCGCGCACCACGAGCCGTGTCGACCCGTCCGGCTGGGGCAGCAGGACGAAGGACCAGGTGAAGTCGTAGGGGGCGCCGGCACCCGTACCATCGGGGCCGACGCCGACGCCGCCGCGGACCACGAGAGCACGCTCGTCGTCGAGGTGGGCAACCGACAGTGCCACGCCTGGTGCGAGATTGACGTCGTCGCCAATGGAGCGGAGCTGTAACTCCGGCCTGATGGTGTCGGCGCTGTGGATGCCGATGCCGAGGAGGTTCTCGAGCCAGTCATAGGTGTAGAAGCCGCCGCGGTTCTGGCCGAGCTGCGCGAGCCAGGGCCACACCGCCGATGGCGGCGCGGCGATGGAGATCGCTCGGGTCGCGGCGAGGTCGGGCGCCGGCAGCAGATCGTCGCCCGCCAGAGTCATGCCGAGTTCATCGTCTGTTGCACCCCACCGCAGCGAAGCGCGGCGCATAGCCAGCACCGCCCCTACTGAGGCTGCCCCGGCCGCTATCGCGCCCGCCAGGCGCCGTGTCCATCGCATGGGGCCAATATCGCACCGCTGCCCGGCGCGGGCAATGGAGAACCGGCCGGTGCCTTGTTCACTCGGCGTTATGATCAAGCAGCTCCGTTTAAACTGCGAACAACCTTGGGGGAAAGTCATGGATGCTGGCTGGCTAAACTTCGTCGTCCTGTCGGTCGTTTTTACCACCGTCTTCTTCTACGTTCTCTACCTGGTTATTAGAGGGGCGGTCCGTGACGGTATTGCCCTAGCTGATGAACGAAGGACGGCACGCGAAAGCGCGTTGAGCGCCAGTGGGTCCGGCGCGCTGAACGACCCCAGCTCCCATGAGTGAGTTGCTTGGCCCTGAGTATGGGTGAAGCCGGCAGCGGTATCAAGGCTTTGCGGGATTCAGATCCACCTATTAGCCAGCTGCTATGGAGCTTCCCCTCGTTCTGTGCTCCACTATCGTTACGGCCCGAGCGATGTGACGATCGTGAAGCCCACCCCCTCGGACCGCCGGTCTAGAAATCCGGCCCGATCCGAAGGAGACGACAATGTGTCGTTGGCTAGCGTATTCCGGTTCCCCCGTCCGCTTGGATGACCTGCTTTACAAACCCACCAACTCCCTCGTTATGCAAAGCAAACACTCGCGGCTGGGAGCCGAGACCACTAACGGGGACGGGTTCGGCGTCGGCTGGTACGGCACCCAGCCGATTCCCGGGCTCTTCCACAGCACTGAGCCTGCCTGGCACGACCGCAACCTGCGCGAACTCGCAGCGCAGGCCTCAGCGCGCCGCATCTTCGCACACATCCGCGCCACCACCGGCACGGCCATCCAGCAAACGAACTGCCACCCGTTCCGCCACGGCAAGTGGCTCTGGATGCACAACGGGGTGCTCGCGGACTTCTCGAAGGTGAAGCGTGACCTGGCCATGGCGGTCGAGCCCAGCCTCTATCCGGAGATCGAAGGATCAACGGACTCCGAGATGTTCTTCTACCTCGCGCTGACCTTCGGGCTGGAGCACGATCCCCGCGCGGCGGTCGCGGAGGCAGTGGCATTCATCGAGGACGCCGGGCGGGAGCACGGCGTCGAGCACCCCATCCAGATGACGGTCGCCACCACCGACGGCGATACGACCTGGGCCTTCCGCTACTCCAGCGAGGGCAACTCGCGATCCCTCTTCGTCAGCAGCGACATTGATACCCTCCAAGCCCAGTACCCGGACCACCCGGTGCTCAGCAACCTGTCCGACGACACCCGACTGGTGGTCTCCGAACCGCTTGGGGATCTCCACGGCGCGTGGCAGGAAGTGCCGGAAGCCACCTGCGTCGTCGTCCACGGAGGCGAGCAGGAGCTGTACCCGTTTGCGCCCTCGGCGCCGATCGCCACGGCCGTCTGACCCGGCACTGAAACCGCCTAGTCAGCCAGGTGAATCCCGAAGTCGGTCCGGCCGGGCAGGATGTCCGCGCGCAGGGCACGGGTGCCGCGGTAGTCGCCGTCGCGCAGGCTGCGGAAGCGGCGCGGAGTCTCCGCGTCCAGTGAGTCCAGCCGCTCCCGCAGCCGCTTGATCTCCTGCTCAGTCCGGGCTGGGTCCAGGGTGTCGGCGTCGTACACCACGTGCAGATCCAGGGTCTCGATGCCCGTGTACCAGAGCACCCCGTGGGTGATCGGGAAGAGCAGGGTGTCGAGGTCCCCGCTGAGGCCGCGCGGGCCGATCGTACGGTCGTCTTCGCCGGTGGTGACGACGACGAGCGCCCGGCGCCCGGTCAGCCCGCCGTCGCCGTAGCGCCGCGGGATACCGAGCTCGGGGTCCAGGTCGCCGTAGGCGAAGCTGTCGGTGAGCACGCGGTCGAACCAGCCCTTCAGGATCGCCGGGGGACCGTACCACCACAGCGGGAACTGCAGGATAAGCAGCTCGGCCGCCGCCAGTTTGGCCTGCTCGGCCTGTACCTCGGGCGGCAGCTGGCCGGCGGCGTAGGACTTTCCGGCCTGTTGGGCAAGGTTGCCGGGAACGCCGGCCAGGTCGCCGAGGTCGCCGTCGCCCAGGACGGGATTGAAGTCCTGGGCGTAGAGGTCGGACGTCGCCACCTCATAGCGGGTGGAGAGGGCTTCCACGCCCTCGCGGAAAAGCAGCCCGTTCAGGGACTCGGCGCGCGGGTGGGCAGTCACCCAGAGGGCACTTCTCGGCGTTGGGGGATGGGAAATAGGCATGTCAGTCCTCCTGGGTGGGGCCGTTGCTGCCGGCGACGGCAGGAACGATCATGGTGAGCGTGCCGCGGGCCTGGTCGGCGAACGTCAAGGAGCCGGTTCGTCGTCCTCGTACCGGTACTCGCGCCGGAGGGTCTTCACCTGCTTTTCACCCAGATAAATGGAGAGTCCGGCACCGGCGGCGCGTCCAAGGGCTCCGAGGATATGCAGGGCAGACGGATCACGCAGCAGGGCTAGCCCCAGGAATACCAGGATGGCGGCCAGGCCAGCCGACTGGCACCGCCACCAACTGGTTCCACGTCGGACGGTCGGGTGATTCCTAGCATCCATGGCAGAGTCCCTTCCAGCCAGAGGACCCGAGCAGCGGGGTTAGGCGGCAGCCCCGTAGGGTGCGCACCGCTCCTCGAGTTCCGTGGCGGCACTGGTCCAGGTCTCGGCGTTGAAGGTCCACGCCCTGCCAGGCTTTTCGGCCTGCATGATGACGTTTCCAGTGGGGGAGGAGAGCTCTCGCAGCAGCGGGCCAAGGTCTGCAGGGGCATCCTTGGCGATGGCAAGGACTTCCTCGTGGAGCGGGCGTGCGTCCTCCGCGCTCATCTCGACGCCGCTTGTTCCGTCGCCGATCCGGACCACGGAGATCACCTGGTGGAGGGGTCCCTGGCCGTCAGTCCCGAGGAGCTTGAGGCAGGTCTGCTCTTCGGTATCTTCGACCGCGGCTGCGGTTGAGGGCTCGGCGGAAGCCGGAGGAGGGGAGGGCTTGGCCTCAGCCTCCGCGTTGGCCGCGCTGCAGCCGGTGACGAGCAGCAAGGCTAGGGCAGTAAAGACAGGGACAGCGGTTGTTTTTCTCATGGTTCCCCCGGAAAGCTTGGACAGTGGTCGCACCCTAGCACGTGGGGTGTCTCCGTGCTCCTGGTAGACCCGGAGAAATGGCACGGGAGATGCGCGGAAACCGTCGTACTATACGGGTGACGTAAACCACCGGATGAAGGCACAAATGGCATGTGAAGGCTGCACGACCGCTCCAAAACTTGATTTCGATTTCAGCATGGCGTTCCAGCCGATTTACGACGCCGTTGCTGGCCGCGTCTGGGGTTATGAGGCGCTGGTCAGGGGCGTGGCCGGCGAGGGAGCCTACGAGGTCCTGTCAAAGGTGTCGCCGGAGCAGCGGTACCGCTTCGACCAGGACTGCCGGGTCAAGGCCATCGAACTCGCCTCGCGGCTCTTCCCCGTTGGGGAGGACCTGGTGCTGTCGATTAACTTCATGCCAAAAGCGGTCTACGAACCGGCAGCCTGCCTGCGCGCAACCCTGCAGGCGGCCCGGAAATTCAGCTTCCCGATGTCCTCCATCATGTTCGAGTTCACCGAGAACGAGGAAGTCGCGGATCCCGCGCATCTCACGAACATCATCACCGAATACCGCAAGCACGGTTTCACCACCGCCCTTGATGACTTTGGTGCCGGCCATGCAGGGCTGGGCCTCCTGTCCGAGTTCCAACCGGACCTGATCAAAATCGACATGAAGCTCATCCGTGGAATCGATACCAGTCCGGCCCGCCGCGCCGTCGTGGCGGGAATCGTCGGCATCGCCAAGGAACTCGACATCACGCTGCTGGCAGAGGGCATCGAGACCGAAGCAGAATTCCGGGTCCTCGAGGCAGCCGGCATCCGCCTGTTCCAGGGGTATTGGTTTGCGAAACCGGCTTTCGAGGAGCTCCCTCCGGTGCGCGCCGGCCAACTGACTGCCTGAAGTCCGGGTTCCTAACAGGCTCAGAAAGAGGGAGCCGCGTCGAAGCGCGCGGCGGGGTGGTCAGGAGGCGGCAGCGGAACCCGCGCCCTGCCGGCGTCGTACCTGCGTCATCCGACGGGGTGCGGCGAGTTCGCCGATGAGATCGGTGAGGGCGGGAAGGAGGTACTGCCAGTGCCGGGAACGCCGGTCACTTGTGGTGTAGGGCCAGCGGGAGTGGGATAGGGGGATGCAAACAGTGACTCTTAATAACGGCATCGAGATGCCAGTCCTCGGCTTCGGCGTATACCAGGTGGGCAGCGAAGAGACCGAACAAGCCGTCACGGCCGCCCTGGCCGCGGGCTACCGGCTGCTCGACACCGCCGCGGCCTACGGCAACGAGGCAGCCGTCGGTGCTGCCATCAAGCGTTCCGGCATCCCGCGCGAGGAGCTCTTCATCACCACCAAGCTGTGGATCCAGGACGCTCCCGCCGAGGAGAACACCAAGCAGGCGTTCGAGGCATCGCTGCAGAAACTGGGGCTGGACTACGTAGACCTCTACCTGATCCACCAGCCGTTCGGTGACTACTACGGCCAGTGGCGGGCCATGGAACAGCTGAACAAGGAGGGCCGCGCCCGCGCGATCGGTGTCTCCAACTTCGCCGCGGACCGGCTGGTCGACCTCATCGTCAACAACGAGATCGTGCCCGCGGTCAACCAGATCGAGACCCACCCGTTCAAGCAGAACACTGACTATCAGGAGCTTCTGAAGAAGGAGGGGGTCCAGATCGAGTCGTGGGGTCCCTTCGCGGAGGGCAGGAACAACCTGTTCACCGACCCGGTACTGTCGGAGATCGGCAAGGCGCACGGCAAGTCCGTGGCCCAGGTCGTGCTCCGCTGGCTCATCCAGCGGGGCGTCGTCGCCATCCCGAAGTCCGTCAACCCGGACCGCATGGCCCAGAATTTTGACGTGTTCGACTTTGCGCTCACCCCCGCTGAGATGGCGGAAATCCGTGGCATGGATACCGGCGAGTCGCAGTTCTTCGACCACGCAGACCCGGAAGTGGTGCGCGGCCTCAGCGCTCGCCGCCTGGGCTGAGTGCCCGCCTGAACCCGGCGGTACAGAACGACGGCGGTGCGTGCCCCCAAAAGGGAGCGCACCGCCGTCGTCCCGTGCCTGCCCTGGCGCAGGTCGGCTCTCAGGAGAAGTTGATCCCGCCGTCGATCAGCACCGTCTGGCCGGTCATATGGTCCGAATCCGGCCCCGAGAGGAAGGACACCAGCTTGGCGACGTCCTCCGGCTCCGACACCCGGCCGGCCAGGATGTTGTCCACCTGAGCCTGCAGGGCGCTGCCCCGCGGAGTTCCGTCCCGCTCCGTGAGCCGCTCATCGATCAGGTCCCACATCGCGGTGCCCACCACGCCGGGAGCATAGGCGTTGACCGTGATCTTGTGCTTGGCGAACTCCATGGCCGCCGCCTGGGTCAGACCGCGCACCGCCCACTTGGTTGCCGAGTAGGAAGCCAGCACAGGGAAGGGCCGGAACGCAACGATCGATGCGGCAGCAATAATCTTGCCGCCGGTGCCCTGGGCGATGAACTGCCGGGCCGCCGCCTGGTAACAGTAGTAGACGCCCTTAATGTTGACGTCGAGCATCCGGTCCAGGGCGTCCGGCTTCACATCGAGGATCTCGTCCACCTGCGCGATGCCGGCGTTAGCGATGAGGACGCTTAGGTTCCCCAGCGCGTTGGTGCCCTCGGCGACCATTCGGGTCACGTCGTCGGGATCCGCCACGTCCCCGGTGACGCCGACGGCGCGGCGCCCGCGGGCTTCCACGGCACTGACGACGTCGTCAATGTTCGCCTGCGCGCCCGGGATGTCGGCGACGATGATGTCCAAGCCATCTTCAGCGAGCCTTTCCGCGATGGCCCGGCCGATGCCGCGCCCTGCTCCGGTGATCAGCGCAACGCGGGTTTCATTTTCTGACATGGGATTCTCCTCTGTGGGTTCCGGTGGAATGCTGGTCAGGGGATGACGATGGCGCGGACCTAGTCGGCGTGGAGATCGTTGATGGCCTGTTGGGAAAGTTGAGCTGGTCTCGGGCCGGGCGTCCCAGGGCGCGGTGTGATCGTACGTTCATTCTCGCTACTCCGCGTATGAGCGGCATCTCAATTTGAGACGGTCGCCCTGCTCTGAGCTTCGGCACGCGGACCCGCCAACATCCCGTTGGAACTTCCCCGTCTAGCCGCGGGGGTGCTTCCCGGGCGACGGATACTTAAACTGCCATACTCCGCTAATGACCGTTTCCTTCGTGTGCACCACACGGACAAGCCTGCCCAAAGCCGAGCTGTTCGACCGTGCCCGGAGCATTGATGCGCACAAGGGCTCGATGGCCCGGTCCCGTGAGGAAGCGGTTGCTGGCGTGACGTCAGGTCTCATTTCCCTGGGCGAAGAAGTCACCTGGCGCGCCTGGCATTTCGGTATTCCGCTTCGAATGACGAGCAGGATTACCGAGATGGAATCACCGAACTATTTTGTCGATGAGCAGGTCAGCGGCCCGTTTCGGCGGTTCCGGCATGTCCATGAATTCAGCGAGGACCCGGACGGCACCACCATGGTGGATCGAATTGAGTTCCAGGCACCATTCGGGCCGGTGGGACGCCTGGCCGAAAAACTGGTGCTGGGCCGCTACCTCAAGAAGCTAATCGAGGGCCGGAATCAGTACCTCGCGAAGAGCTCTGAAGGCGGATAGTTCCCAGTAGAGTCAGGCCCGCGTCGCTTACGGTTCCTCAGTCCCTGGGCGCACACCCGACCAGGACGCGGCAGCCCCGGAATCGGGGAAGACCGTGCGTTTCATGGCGCCGTCTCCGGCGACCCGGTTGGAGACGTAGTAGGCAGCCAGATCAGGAACGTTGGGATCATAAGGTGCGTAGAGCCCCGGCGCTAGCGCAACAACCTGGCCGTCCACCAGCCTGCCGTCGAACCAGGCAGCAACCCGGTAGTCCACAGATGCGGCGTTCACCAGCAGGGGATAGCCCGGGTATACAGCGCTGATCCCGCCTTCCGCCGACAGGGCCGGCGCGACAGGAACGGCTTCGCCGCCGGTCTCATGGGGTGCGCACCTGGTCAGGAGTTCCGCGACGGCGCTGGACCAGGTGTAGGGATCGAAGGTCCCTGCCGCGGCCGGTTGCCCGTTGCTCTTCATGGCGGTGGACAGCTCGTCCAGCAGCGGGCCCATGTCCTGCGGGGCCCGCTTGGCTATTGCCTGGACTTTGTCGTTGAGCAGAGAGGCCTCAGTACTTCCTCCCCCGACACTGTAGGTCCCGTCGCTGATCCGCACAATGGAGATCGCCTGGTAGAGGGGGCCTTTGCCATCGGTCCCGAGGAGGCCCAGGCAAGCCTCCTTTTCCGGGTCATCAACCACTGATTCAGTCATCCCACCCTAGCGGCTGCCTGGGAGTCCCGGCCCGAAGTCGGTGCGTGCCAGGATGGCCGCGCCCAGCGGGGTGGAGTGCTGGGATGTGTAGACATCAACCGGTATCTGCGACCCCAGCGTTGACAGTTAGAGCTCTAACTATTAGCCTTCTAACTATGGATGAAGCCGGAATTCCCCTCAGCAGCACCGTTGACCTGGTCCGATGGATCGGATGGGCCCAACGCAAAGCTGGTGAGGACTGGATCCGGGCGCGCGAGCTCAGCCATGAGCAAGCTTTTGTGCTCGGCTATTTGAGTAAAAATCCAGGGGTGATTCAGCGCGAAATCGCGCAGATGACCCGGACCAGCCCGGCTAGCGTCTCAAGCCTCCTGCAGGGACTCGAACGCCGGGGCCTGGTCGAACGCCGCAGCGAAAACGGTGATGAGCGCAGGAAGCGCGTCTACGCCACCCCCGCCGGCACCGAACTTATCTCTGGATTCGAAGCAGCGATGAGCGACGCCGACGAGGTCATTTTGTCCCCCTTGGATCAGGCCGAACGGGCCACCCTTCATGCCTTGCTCCTGAAGGTCACCGCGGACATGCCGAAACCGACCCGGTAACAACTACCCGCCCGCAGTCCCGGCTCCGCCTCTGGAAACGTCTATGCCCGCGCCAGCCTTCGCCGGCGCGGCGCTCGAACCTGCCTGAAAGGAGCAGCTATGAGCTCCACTAACCCCGAATTTCCGGTACCGAAGGCAGCCGCCGTCGGCACCAATCACTGGTATCTGTCCGCTTCTCCGATTCTGCGCGCGCTTGTACATCTCTGTGTACCCATGGCCGCGGCCATGATCGTCGGCGCGATCTACAACGTCATCAACGCCGGCTTTATCGGTTCGCTGCATGACACGACGCTTCTGGCCGCCATCACGTTGGGCTCCCCGCTCCTGGCACTCGTCATGGCGGTCGGTGGTGTCTTCGGCACTGGCGGCGGCGCGCTGGTTTCACGGCTGCTCGGCGAGGCGGAGTCAGACCCCGCGAAGGCCCAGGGCATCAAGCACGTTTCGTCGTTCTCCCTGTGGGGCGCCGCGTTGGCCGGATCGATCCTCGGCGGCATCGGGCTGCTTCTGCTGGATCCGCTTGTGAGTCTCCTGGGAGCCGATGCCGCAGCGGCCCCGGCAACGCGGGACTTTGTTGCCGTCACTCTAATCTTTGTGCCGGTGCTCTCCGCGGCCTTCTGCCTCGAACAGCTCGTGCGGGCGGAGGGCGCCGCCCGTCAGGTCATGACCGGGCTCATCGCCTCCACCGTCGCGAATGTTGTCTTCGACGTACTGTTCATCTTCGGGCTGCATTGGGGAGTCGCCGGCGCTGCACTGGCAGTCGGGCTGTCCAACCTCGTACTTATCGCCTATTTCTCGACCTGGCTGTACCGGAACAGCGAGCACATGAGTCTCGCTCCGCGCTGGTTCACGCTTTCCCCGGCGATTCTCAAACCTGTCCTCGGCATCGGGGTCAGCGAACTGCTGCAGGCCTCTTTCCTGATCGTTACGTCCTTGGTGCTGAACAATCTTGCAGCAGCCTATGGAGACGGACCCCTCGCAGCCATGGGCGTGGCCGTCCGGATTGCCCAGGTGCCCGAATTCCTGCTGATGGGCATCACATTAGGCGTGCTGCCACTCCTGGCGTACTCCTACGGCAAGGGCGACCGGAGCCGGCTTCTGGCCGCCCTGCGGACCTCCGGAATCGTGGTAGGCGCTATCGCCCTAAGCTTTGCAATTCCGGCCATTATGTTCCGGGAGCAGATCATCTCCTTCTTTATGCCGGATCACTCCGTACTGCTACTCGCAGCAACCATCCTCACGGCACAGCTCGTTGCGATGATCGCCAATGGTTTCGCCGGCCTTCTGACATCACTTTTCCAAGCCACTGGGCGGATCATGCCGGCGACCGTAATGTCGATGACCCAGGGCATCCTGTTCATTCCGGTAGTGCTCCTGGGAAATCTCTGGTTCGGACTCGACGGCATAATCTGGGCACTGACCATCACCGAAGTTGCCGTGCTTCTCCTCGGCATCCTGATGTGGCTTATGTTCCGGAATGCCATTGACCGCGGCCTCGCCGAAGGCAGTCCGACGCGTGCTAATGATGTGCTCAGCCAGATGGATGCCTGACCCAGGATCTTCTGGCTGCCCGCCACGCTCCGGCCGTCGCACACGGATTGCCGGGGCGTGGTGTCAGGGCTTGGCGTAGTCAGCGAATCCCTGCCAGTCGATCACGACACAGGGCTCGTCTCCCACAACCCAGGCGTCGTGCCCGGGCGCCATGCTGGCGAAGTCACCCGGCCCGTATTCCATCTCCTCGCCGTCGTCCATAACGACTTTCATTCGTCCGGAAACGAAATACCCCAGGTGGGCCGCCTGGCAGCTCTCGGTTTTGACGATTGGTTTGATGTGCAGCGACCAGCGCCATCCGGGCAGGAAGGTGGCGCGGCCTACTGCGCCTTCTTCCACATTGACCAGCTGCAGTTGGCCCTTGCCGCCCTCAAAGGGACGCGTCTCTTCGGGAGAATCCAGGCTTTTGCGAACTAAGTTAGGCATCATGACCTCCTGAGGTCGATCCTGCTTGTTGTTCTGGGTAGGCTTCGACAACTGCCCTCTGGCGGTTTTTACCTCCCGGATTGCTCGAATTTTCACCTGACTCCGCCTCTGCAGAGACCGCCAGCGCACTGAGCTACCACCTCGATTAATAGACCCAATCAAACCCTTTGCCTAGGGCCCACCGGTCCCGCTGAAGCAGCCATAAACCTGGGAAGCCAGCCGCGGCCGACATCACCACCCGCCGCGCGTGGGTGTGTGTCCCTTCCGCGCGTCGTCGGGCATGGCCATTTCGGCCCGCAGGCCAAGCAGCCGGATCGGGCGGCCGGCTTCGATGGCGCCGGCGAGGTCCAGGGCGCGGGCCAGGACCTCCTCCCCGTCAAAGGTCTCGGGAATCTTCCGGGCGTGGGTCTTGGTGATGAACGGCGCATAGCGGACCTTAAGCGTCAGCCCGATCACGGGCCGCCCCTCAGCCGCGACATCCTTCAGGACGTCCGCGGCCAGCTGCGTGACGGCGTCGTGCACCTGGCCCGGTTCGGTGAGATTGGTCTGGAAAGTGGTCTCGCGGCTGTGTCCGCGGGCGACCCACGGGGTGTCATCGACGGTGCTGGAACCGTCCCCGCGCCCGAGCTGCGCGTACCAGGGACCCATCTTGGGGCCGAACTCCGGGACCAGGCCCTGCGGATCGGCCGCCGCCAGCTCGGCAACGGTTTTGATGCCGAGCTTCGCCAGCCGGCCCGAAATCTTCGCCCCAACACCCCACAGCTCCCTGGTGGCCTTACTGCCCATCACCTCCAGCCAGTTCTCCTTCGTGAGCCGGAAGACCCCGGCCGGCTTGCCGAAATCGGTGGCGTTCTTGGCTCGGACCAGGGTGTCGCCGACGCCCACGCTGCAGTGCAGCTGCGTCCGCTCCAGCACAGCGGCCTGGATCTGCCGCGCGTACCCCTCCGGGTCCGCCGCCACGATCCCGACAAAGGCTTCATCCCAGCCCAAGACCTGCACGACGGCGCCGGGCTGGGCGCGCAGGGTAGTCATCACCTGTTCGGACGCGTCCAGGTAGGCCTCGGCATCCACGGGGAGCAGGACGGCGTCGGGCACCTTCCGGGCCGCGATCCGCAGCGGCATTCCAGACCCGACACCGAATGCCCGGGCTTCGTAGGACGCGGTGGAGACCACTGCCCGTTCGGTGGGATCACCCCGACCGCCAACAATGATCGGCTTGCCCGCCAGCTCCGGGTGCCGCAGCACCTCGACCGCAGCGATGAACTGGTCGAGGTCCACATGCAGCACCCAGGGGATAGAGTTCACGCGCCCAGTGTGCCCTACATGCGGCCCGTATGCACGGCGTCTTCACCATCTCTGCCGCGCGTGGAACCAGGTCCCGGGCGCCGACGGATCCTAGGCGCTCTCTTCACTCACCCGGATCAGGACTTTCCCGGTGACTCCGTTCTCCACGGCGTCGTGTGCGGCTGCGGTCTCCTCCAGCGGGAACCAGGTCAGCGGGAGTCCGGCGGCCTCGCCCACGGCAAAGACGCCGTCGTGCAGTGCGGCAGTGATGTCCTCCACGGCGGCCTGGATGGCCCGCGGCCCCACCGTGTAGATCAGCACGCCCTGCCAGCGGACGTTCTTGATGAAACTCGCGACGATCGGGGCGGTGAACTCTTCGCCGTTGTTGTTGGCGTAGTAGGCGATGCTGCCGTGATTAGCGATCACCTCAACGTCCAGGGCCGCATTCTGTGCCGGCGAGACCTCGACGATGTGGTGCACGCCGTCCGGGGCGATCTCGCGGATGCGGTCCGCCTCGGCGTCGTCGGGGTAGCGGACGATGTGGTGGGCTCCTGCGGCGCGGGCCAGTTCGGCCTTTGCATCGCTGCTGACCGTGGCGATGACGGTGGCTCCGGCCCAGGCAGCGAACTGGATCGTGGCGTGTCCCACGGCTCCGGCACCGCCCTGGACCAGGACAACCCGTCCCTCCAGGGCTCCCGGAGCCAGCCGGGACGGGCCTTCCTCGTGCACGGTCAAGGCGCGGTGTGCCGTCATGGCCGGCACACCGAGGCTCGCCGCCACATCGAAGCTGACGCCGTCGGGAAGCCGCACCGCCCGGTCCGCGGGGACCACGGTGAATTCCTGGGCGGTTCCCGTCGGGCGCCCGTGGGCCGCGAGGTAGAGCCATACCCGGTCGCCCGGTTGGAGATCCGTCACGCCCTCGCCGACGGCGTCGACCACCCCGGCGCCGTCCTGGTTCGGCACCACCTCGGAAAAGGCCAAGCTGCTGCCCGCGCGGGCCTTCCAATCGGTGGGGTTCACGCCGGACGCAACGACGCGCACCCGCACTTCGCCCGGACCGGGCGCGGCAGCCTCGCGCTCAGCGAGGGAGAGGACGGAAGAGGGACCGGTGGCCGAGTAAACGATTGCTTTCATGAGCGGTAAAAGACGCTCAGCCCACTTTCTATTCCCGGCGCGGCCGGTCCCCGGACCAGGCTGCGCCTAGGAAATCAGCGGCACATGCGGGTAAGCGGGCTCCCGCTGCTGGAACTGCAGCACATCCTGGTTCTGGATCACGCCGCCGCGGATTTCGATGGCTTTCCGGATGGTCTCGTTCTGCTCCCACGCCTCCGGCCCGCTGAGAACGGTCTCCAGGAACGGCAGCAGCGCCTCGCTGATCTCCCAGCTGGAGGAGTTCCAGAGGTAGGACGGGCTGTGGTCCACTGCGTAGTAGTTGATGTGCTCGCCGACCTCGAACATGGGCTCCGCGAAGGTGGTGGTTTTCGCCCACTCGAAGCCCATGCCCTCGTCGCAGGACACGTCCACGATCAGGCTGCCGGGGCGGAACGCCGCCAGGTCCGCGGTGCGCAGGTAGGTCAGCGGGGCGTTGGGATCCTGCAGGGTGCAATTGACCACGATGTCCGCTTCAGCCAGGAACGGGGCCAGCGGAACCCGGCCGCGTTCGGTGATGACCTCGCTGAGGAACGGCGCCTGCGGATCATGATCGAACTGGGCAATCCGCACCGAATGGATGGGGGACCCGACCGCCGCGACCCCGCGGTTTGTCAGGACCTGCACATCATGGATGCCGTGCGCATTCAGGGCGGTCACCGCACCGCGGGCCGTGGCGCCAAAGCCAATGACGACGGCGCGCAGCCGCCGGCCGTAGTCACCTGTCGTTCCGGTCAGGGCGAGGGAATGCAGGACGGAGCAGTAGCCGGCCAGCTCGTTGTTCTTGTGGAATACGTGCAGGCCGAAACCGCCGTCGCTGGCCCAATGGTTCATCGCCTCGAAAGCGATCAGCGTGAGCTTCTTGTCGATGGCCAGCTGGGTGATGGCACGGTCCTGCACACAGTGCGGCCAGCCCCAGAGGGTCTGCCCGTCCCGGAGGTCGGCGAGGTCCGCCGGCTGCGGCTTAGGCAGGAGGACGACGTCGGCCTCCGCCAGCAGCTGCGTCCGCGGGAGCATGGCTCCGACCAGCGGTTTCAGGACGTCGTCCGCAACGCCGAACTTCTCTCCGTAGCCTTCTTCCAGGATCAGCTGCCGCCGCACCTCGGGAGCGATGCGTTCGAAGTGCAGCGGGTGGATGGGCAGGCGCCGCTCAGCGGGCTTCCGGGTGCTGGCCACAACACCCAGGGTGAGGCCGTTCGAAGGGCCGTTCACTTCTTGCGGCTTGCAGGCTGGGCGCCGGTGGCCTTGTCGGTGGAAGTGGATGGAGCAGCTGCGGCCTTCTTGTCGGCGCGTTTTTCCTTGATGGATTTGCCGGACTTTTTTGATGCTGATTGGCGCGGGGACTTGTCTGACATGTCAGCTCCTGTAGGCGGAACCGAAGAGGTTCCTGACTCCGAACCCTACAGGTACAGTCGTCAGCGGCTTTACCGTACAGAAACCACCACTTACTTGGCGGTGTTTTCGCCCGCCCACATCTTGCTGTAGAACAGTGCGGAGCCGGAGTCCAGCAGCTCGGCATAGGCATACGGTTCCATCGCCTGCGCGGATCCCTCCGGAACCGTCGCGGCGAAGGCGGACACGCCCAGCCCGGCAGAACGATCCTGCAGGGTCAACCCTGCGGCTTCCAGGAGGGTGGGGTACATGCTCAGCTGGTCCACGCCCGGGCGCAGAACGCTGCCTTCCGGCAGGCCAGGAGCCCAAATCCGGTTGTAGACGGTGCGGTTGGGGTGGTGATCCAGCTGCTCGTGGAACGCGTCGCCGGCGCTCATGTGCTTGAGGTGGTCGCCCATGATCACCACGGCGGTGTCCTCGAGGTATCCCTGCGCCTCCATATAGTCCACGAACCCGGCCACCTGGGCCAGGGAGCAGTCAAACACGGAGGTGACCTTGTTCTCCGTATCTACGTTGCAGTAGTCGTAGACGTGCACCGGCTCGTGGGTATCCAGCGTCAGGACGGAGAGGTTGAACGGCTGGCCGGTGTCCTCCGCCTGGGCGTGCAGGACGTCTACCTTCTCCCGGGCGTGGGCCAGGAGGCGTTCGTCGCTCAGTCCCCAGTCGCTGCGGAAACTCTCCTCCGGTTCGCCGGCGGCGCGCCAATCGGAGAGGCCCAGGACCTCGTCATAGCCGTGGCTGCGCAGGAAGGTGTCCTTCGCGGCGAAGGAGGAGCTGGCGCCGCCCAGGAAAACGTTGGTATAGCCCTGTTCGTCCAGGACGTCGCCCAGGCAGGTGGCCCCGCCCAGATAAGTGTCGACGTCGTCGCTCACCTCGGCGCGGGAGCTGCTGCTGGAGGTTGATCCGCTGCCCTTCAACGGGATTCCGCACTGCGTCGAGGCAATGCCGGCCATGGTCCAGCCGCCACCCTTGTACTGCTGGAAGTCGGCAACGCTCTGCCAGCCGTCGGCGTCCTGGGTGGCGTCCTTCAGGGGAGCGAACGCGTCCTTCTCAAAGAGCTGGTCATCCGCGAGGGTCGCCTCGCCGGACTCGAGGTAGATCAGCACCAGGTTGCGCTTGTCCTGGTTGCTGGTGACGGCCGGCTCCACGTAGTAATCGCCGATGTTGTACTTGGAGGTCGCCGCCTTGATGTAGTCACCCACACCCACGGTGGTAACGAAGGCGGTTGTACCGCTCACGACCACCGCGGACACCAGCCCGGTGGACACCAGGCGCATGATTCGGCGCGTGCGATGATGCCGCAGGTCCCCGCGCTGGCGGTGCTTGCGGCGCCGGAAGTAGTGCAACAGGGCCAGCCCGGCGGTGAGGAGCACGGGCACGACGCCGATCCACAGGATCCCTTTCCAGACGAGGTCCCCGCCCCCGCCGTCGGCTTCCACCGTGACGAGGTTCAGGTGCATCTGGGTCACTGAGATGTTGCCCCAGTAGTGACGGATCCCGGCCGCGGCGATGAGCATCGCGGTCCCCGCCCAAATCAGGGCGTAGACCAGGATCCAGCCCGCGAGGACGCCTACCCGTCCGCTCACGTGAAGAATCCGGCCAGACATGACAACCCCCGCGTTCTTGGTGCCCGCGTTTCGCTGCACACTCTTGACAATCACCCGTACTCGGGTCCATAGAAGACTAATGCGGTTACGCCGTCCGTTCAACAGCGGTTCATCCGTTGTTAAGGACGTCACGCCGCCGTTCACCACCCGCCAAGGGTTGGCGTGTCACTATTTCCGCCACGAACGATCGAAAACCTCCAGGAACCATTGACTCCCCGAAGCGCGCCTAAATACGGTCATAGGATGTCCGACGTCGTATCTACCTTTGGGGGAAGGTGACAGGACAGTCTCAGCCTCCTGGAGCCCAGGCCGCAGGAGGGAAAACTGCCGGGTTTCACCCGGTCCTCGAAAGGACCCGCAATGTCCGTCATTCGCCATCGAAGGCGCTTCACCAGTGCCGCCTCCACACTGCTGGCAGCCGCCGTCCTAATGTCCGGAGCTCTTGTCGCCGGCTCCCCGGCCGCCGCCGCACCGGCTGACCCGCCCGGAACCTTCACGGAGCAGAACCTCGGAGCAACCCTGGAAAGTCCCTTTGCGGCCTACCGGATTCCGGCCCTTAGCCATCTCGGAAACGGCGTGGTTGTCGCGGCCTGGGACGGGCGGCCCAACAATGCCGCCGATTCGCCCAACCCCAATTCCATCGTGATGCGCCGAAGCACCGACGGAGGTGCCACCTGGGATGCCCAGCGCACCGTCCTTGCCGGAAATCCGGACACCGCCAACAACGGCAAGGGCCGAACCGGATACAGCGATCCCAGCCTGGTGTTCGACGCCGAGGCCAACAAGCTGTTCCTGTTCTCCGTCTTCTCCAAGGACGCGGGATTCGGCAGCAGCGCCTTCGGCAATGACGACGCGAACCGCAACATCATCAGCGCACAGGTCGCAGAGTCCAGCGACGGCGGACTCACCTGGAGCGAGCCGCGGCTGATCACCAAGACCGTTAAACCCGGTACCAGTTCAACCAACCCGCAGGCCGGCGATGTCCGCGGAATGTTCGCCACCTCCGGGGAAGGCATCCAGCTGAAGTACGGCCCGCACGCCGGCCGCCTGATCCAGCAGTTCGCCGGCGACGTCCGGCAGGCCGACGGCACCAACACCATCCAGGCCTACAGTGTGTACTCCGACGATCACGGAGCCACCTGGGTCAAGGGCGCCAACGTCGGCACCCGGATGGACGAAAACAAGACCGTCGAACTCTCCGACGGGCGGGTGATGCTGAACTCACGCTCGAACAGCGGAGCAGACAACGCCCGGAAGGTGGCCATTTCCACCGACGGCGGGGCGACCTACGGGCCGGTGGCGCTGGACTCCGGCCTCACCGATCCCGGCAACAACGCGGCCATTGCCAGGCTCTTCCCCGAAGCTCCCGCGGGCAGTGCGGACGCCCGGAAGCTGATCTTCACCAACGCGAATCATCCCGACAACCGGCAGAACGTCTCCGCCCGGGTCTCGTGCGACGACGGCGCCACCTGGGGCGTGCCGCGCACGATCCGCGCCGGCTTCTCCGCATATTCCACGGTTACGCGGCTGGAGGAGGGGCAGATCGGTGTCCTGTATGAATCGAGCTACTCCAACGGGATCACGTTCGCGAAGTTCAGCGCCAGCTGGCTTAACAGCTGCACGCCGCCGCCCGTTACCACCCCAGTCACCATTGCAGGCGTAGAGATCTCGGGCACCCGGAATGACACCTCACGCGACCTGGCCGCCAGCCCCTACGTAGCTGGTGAAGGGGTTTCCTACAGCTTTACGGTGACTAACAAGAACACCGGTACGGTCGCCGTCGCTCCCTCGGCCGGAAATTTCTCTCCGCTCACCGCCCCTGGCGCAGGCAACTGCCGCTACCTCTCGCTGGCCGCCGGAGCGTCCTACTCCTGCACCACCCCGGTGCACACCGTGACCGCCGACGAAGAAGCGCAGGGTTACTTTGTGCCCGACACCACGTGGGGGATCACCGGCGCCGCCACCGGAAGTGACCGGTTCCTGGGGCAGCCGGTGGCGCTGAAGGCCGGGGTCCAGGCCGCAAATGGGTCCGTTGCCGGGGTGACCATCAGCGGAAACCGCGCCGACACGGCCCGGGATATCAGCACCAACCCCTATGCCGCCGGTGAGAGCGTGCCATACACGTTTGCGGTCAAAAACACCGGCGCCTCAACCGTCACCGTGACCCCGACAGCGGGGAACTTTGCGCCCCTCGTTCCGTCCGGAACCGGTAACTGCCGCTACCAGAACCTGGCAGCGAATGCGGGCTACACCTGCACCACTCCGCGCCATGTCGTCACCGCGGCGGACGTTGACCGCGGCTACTTTGTGCCGGATACCAGCTGGACTGTCTCTGCAGGCGCCGGTTCCACCGGCCGCCTGCTGGGCGAGGTGGTCCGGCTGAAGTAACCGCGCCGCCAGCCGGGGTGGGGCCGCGGCGCTACCGCGCCGCGGCCCCGACCGCTCTTGCCCGGCTTTACGAAGTCCACCTTGGCCGCACGCGGCCCTACAGAGGGGAACGCGCGGCAAACTGATCCACCACCTGGCCGATCACCTCGATCAGGCGCGCAGTCCGTGCCGGGGGCTGGTCCCAGATGGGGGTCGCCAAACACAACTGGGCGGGCACAACGTCGTCCTCGATCCGCAGCGGGACCAGGCTCCGGCCGCAGTGAGTCTGGTGGGTCAGGTGTTCGTGGTGCAGCAGCGCGTATCCGAGTCCCGACGCAACATAGGAGCGGACCACCTCGTAGCTGGTCGAGGTGTACTTGATGTTTGGCGTGATGTTCAGTGCCCGGAAATAGCTCATGTAGCGCTTGAACGAGTGCGAGAGCGTGAGGAACGCTGCGGGTTCATCCGCCAGCTCGTGCAGGGACACCGAGGTGCGCCCCTCGCGGACCAGCCAGTGGTCCTCCGAGACGACGACGTGGGGTGCGATGGTGCGCAGCTGGGTGATGCTGAATTCGGAGGTCAGCTCGTCGGCATACAGGAGCGCCACATCGAGCTGTCGTCGACGCAGGGCTTCGGGTAGTTCGTCCAGGTTCCCCTCGGTGATGGTGAGACTGACCCCCGGCATAAGCCGTGCCGCCTCCAGCAGGATTGTGGATGCGTAAAACGGGGCAAGCGGGGTGTAGACGCCAACGCTCAATTCGCCCTCCAGCGGATCGTCGGTTCCCCGGGCGATAGACCCCAGGCGTCCGACCGCGTCCAACAGTGGTTCCAGCACCGTCAGCAGCCGGAGACCCGCCAGCGTCGGTTCGACGCCCTTGCGTGGAATACGCGCGAGCAGCTGTATCCGATACTGCCGCTCCAGACGTGCGATCGCCGTCGACAACGTCGGCTGAGTGACGCTCAGCGACTCCGCGGCCCGAGTTAGACTGCCCAGCCGGACCACGGTGCGGAAGTACTCCAGTTGGACGATCGTTGCGTCATCGAGCACTGTCCGATTCTCCTTTGTATTGATTTTGGCAATGCTAGCGAAAAATAACATTGATTGGCCCAGTCTGCTGAAAAGGAGCAAGCTGTGGTGGTCATCACATCGATAGACAGAGATTCCTTGGAGGCTTCAGTGGGTCAATCACCCTCGCCGCGTGTCGAAACGCAGACCGCACGGTCCGGATCGATGCAGAAGCGGGTCCTGGCAGGCGGCGCCGTCGGCCAGTTCATCGAATTCTACGATTTCAGCCTGTACGGGCTCAGCGCCCTGATCCTCGCTACGCACTTCTTCCCCTCCGGATCGACGTTCACCGCGATGCTGGCCACTTTCGCCACCTTCGGCGTGGCCTTCCTGATCCGCCCGCTCGGGGGCCTGTTCTTCGGTGCGCTCGGCGACCGCATCGGCCGTCGGCCGGTCCTGTTCATCACACTGATGGGCATCGGCCTGGCGACGGTCGGCATTGGCCTTATGCCCTCCTACTCGGCCATCGGTTTCGCCGCGCCGGTCCTGCTGGTGTTCTTCCGGCTCATCCAGGGTTTCTCCGCCGGCGGGGAATCCGTCGGGGCACCGGCCTTCGTGCTGGAGCATGCACCGCTGGAGCGCCGCGGACTCTGGCTGGGCGTCACCATTGGCGCCACGGCGTTGCCCGGTGTCTTGGCCGGCGGGCTGATCCTTGGGCTGAACCTGCTGTTCGGCCCGGACGGGTACGAAGAGTGGGCCTGGCGCATTCCGTTCCTGCTGGCCCTGCCGCTGTCCGTGTTCGGGTTCTGGATCCGCAGCCGGACCGAGGAGTCGCCGGAATTCCAGAAAGTGCTTAAGTCGGCGGAAGCCAAGGAATACAGCCCGATCCGCGAGGCCTTCCGCACCAACGGCAAACGCATGGTCCAGGTCGCGCTGGTCTGCGGCCTGATGGCATTGTCCTTCTACTTCCTCGCCGGTTACTTCGTCTCCTTCCTGCAGACGGCCGGCGGCCTGAGCCGTGCCCAGTCGCTGGGACTCAACGCCATCGTTATGGCGCTGATGGCAACAGGCGCCCCGTTGACGGGCCTGATCGGCGACAAGGTCGGACGCCGGCCGATGCTCCTGGCGGGCTCGGCAGGGTTGGCGATCCTGGTCATTCCCGCGTTCCTGCTGATCACCAGCGGCAACGTTGGGGTCGCGCTGCTCGGCCAGCTGGTCTACATCATTCCGCTACTGGTTTTCGGCGCCGGCAGCTCCACGATTTTCGTGGAGATTTTCCAGACCAAGACCCGGTTCACCTCCGCTGCGGTGAGCTACAACGTCGGCTACGCATTGCTGGGCGGAACCGCACCGCTGGTCGGCACCTGGCTGGTTGAGACAACCGGCTCAGTGGTGTCTCCCGGCGTGTACCTGGCCGTTTACGCGGTCATCGTGTTCCTGGTGGTCCGCTTCGGAGGGATCCCGGAGACCCACCCGTTGCTGGGTAAGAACCGCCCGGAGAAAACCGAACTCGTCACCCAGAAGTAGAACCCTTCGTCCGGATCGGCCCGGCCGCTGGTTTCCAGCGCAGGCCGATCGGCATGTCACCACCCGCACCAAAGTTAAGCATTAGCGAAAGGCAGTTGCTCTTCCATGGAACCCACCATTGTCTATCCCGCCCGCATGATCCGTACGATGGACCCGGCTCGGCCGACCGTGGAGGCCATTGCCGTGCGCGGGGAAAGGATCCGGGCGGTTGGCACGGTGGCCGAATTGCTGGCGTATCCGGGTGCGGTTCTCGATGAGCGCTACGCGGATGCCGTTTTGGTTCCTGGTTTCGTGGAATCCCACAGCCATGCCGGAACCGGCAACATGTGGAATGACACATACGTGGGGCTGGTGGACCGCACGGATCCCGACGGGAAACTATGGCCCGGCTGCCGAAGCATTGAGGAAATCGTCGAGCGCCTGGCGGAAGCCGAAGGTAGCCTCCAAGATCCCGAAGCCCCGTTGCTGGCATGGGGGTTGGACCCCATTTACTTCCAGGAGGAACGGCTCTCCACGAAACACCTGGACCAGGTCTCGGCCACCCGTCCGATTCACATCATGCATACCAGCGCGCATTCGGTGTCGGTGAACTCGGCGGCGCTGGCGCTCTACGGGATCGATTCGGAGACCACCGTGATCGGCGTCGTGAAGGACGCGAACGGAAACCCGACGGGCGAACTCCAGGAAGTGGTGGCGATGGCCCTCGTCGCCCCTCTGACCGAAGGCCACGGGGCGTTGTTCACGAACCCCGCCGCGTTGCGCGCCTTTGCCCAGGACGGGGTGAATACAGGCACCACCACGCTGACCGACCTGGGTTCGCAGGTCCTCATGGAGGACGAAGGCGTGGACATGTACCGATCCGCTGTCGACGAGGACTTCCCCGCCCGCATCAACGTATTCCACTTCGGCGTGGGCTTCGGCAAAGTTTCCCTCTCCCTTGAGGATGCCGCCAAGCGGTTGGTTTCCCTGCGGGAACGCTCAAACGACAAACTGCGCTTCGGCAACGTGAAGCTTATGCTCGACGGCGCGATCCAGGGCTTCACGGCCAGGCTGCTGGAGCCGGGCTACTACGGCGACCAGCCCAACGGGATCTGGGCCGTCAGCCCGGAGGAATTCCATGAGGCATTCGAGACGTTCCACCGCGCCGGCATCCTGGTACACGTCCACTGCAACGGCGACCAGACAACCCAGCTGTTCATCGAGACGCTCGAAACCATCCTCTCCAAATACCCGCGGCCGGACCACCGCCACACGGCCACCCACTCGCAGCTGACCACTGCGGCCCAGTACCGCCGCCTGTCGGCGCTGGGCGCGTGCGCCAACATCTTCGCCAACCACATTTGGGCCTGGGGCGACCAGCACATGGATCTCACTGTCGGCCCGGACCGCGCCTCGCGGATGAACGCGGCGGCCACGGCGCTGCGGCACGGGGTCCCGATCTCGCTGCACTCGGACACTCCCGTGACGCCGCTGGGCCCGTTGCGCACCATGAAGCATGCGGCCACCCGGTTGACCGTCTCCGGCCGGGTCATGGGTGAGCACGAACGCATCAGTGCCGCTGAAGCATTGGAGGCAGTCACCCTGGGCGGGGCCTACATGTTGAAGATGGACCACGAGGTCGGGTCGCTCGAGGCCGGAAAGTTCGCCGACGTTGCGGTGCTGGCCGAGGACCCTCTCGAAGTGCCCGCCACCCGGATCGGCGAGATCCACGTGTACGGAACCATGGTGGGCGGACGCCACCACGCCAGCAATGTGGCAGCTCCGGCCCTCGCCGGCAGGCCGTGACGCCCCGGCTCGGGCTGATCGGCGGCTACCTGGGGTCCGGAAAGTCCACGCTGGTCAATCGGCTGCTTTCCGGTGCGCTGCCTGGCCGCACCGCCGTGGTGGTCAATGACTTCGGCAGCGTTAACATCGACGCGGACCTCATCCTGTCGGCGGACGGCGACACGATCGAGCTGAGCAACGGGTGTATTTGCTGCCAGCTCAGCGACGACGTGGCACGCACTATGACGGCCTTGGCAGCCCGCGAGGACCTCGACAACGTCATTTGCGAGGTCAGCGGGGTGGGAGACCCCGGCGAGCTGGCGGCCTGGCGCAGCTATCCGGGGTTCAGTGCGGGGCCGGTGATCGTCTGCGCCGACGCCACGGCAATCGTGCGATTGGCGCGCGATCAGTACGTGGGGGATACCGTGAGCCGCCAGTTGCGTTCGGCCGAGCTGGTCCTAATCACCAAGACGGACCTGGCCACTCCGGGAGACATCGCCGAGGCACTACGGGTTTGCGACTCTGCAGCCCCGCAGGCCCTGGTGCTGCAGCAGGATCCGCTGGACCCGCAGCAGACCGCGGCCCGGCTCTTTGCCGCCGAGATACCTCCATCCGCGGCAACCAGCCCCGAGGTGGCCGACGCGCATACCGAGACCCATTCCACCTGCACGGTTGCTGTGCCAGGCCCGGTCGACGTCGATTCACTTCGACTGGCTTTGTCGGCTCAGTCTCAACGGCTGGTCCGTGCCAAGGGAATTGTCCAGGATTCGGCCGGCGGTTGGCATGAGGTTCAGCTGGCGGGCGGCCGGGTTGAGGTCAGGAGGAGGCCGTTGGATGCTCCGGTGCCCGACGCCGCCCGGCTGGTATTGATCTCCGCTGGAGTGCACCGAACTGCATCCTTGGAGGAGGCACGGTCAGAGTTGGCCGGTGCCATGCCTGGCGGACCGCAGCCCTGAACATGGGCCGAAGGGCAACGCCCTCACCGGCGGGGCGCGCCGTACCGTGCGAGGAAGAGCGCCTCGGTCAGGGCCATGTTCTCGATCTCGCTCGGATCGACGCTCTCATTGGGTGCGTGGATGAGGGCCTGCGGTTCCTCGACCCCGATCAGGATGATCTCGGCGCCGGGATTGGTCTGCTCGAACACGTTGCATAACGGGATGGACCCGCCCTGCCCCAGTCGCGTCATCGGCCTGCCAAAGGCCTCCTGCATGGCCGCGGCCATGGCCTGGTAGGCCGGACCATCGGTGGCGGCCTCGAACGGTGAGCCGGTCGCTTCGACCTCAACCGCGACCTTTACGCCCCAGGGAGCAGCGGACTGCAGGTGCGCGATAAGGGCCGGCTCCGCGGCTTCGGGCGAGGTGCCGGGCGGGATCCGGAGGTTCAATCGGGCGGCCGCCCGCGGGACGATGGCAGCGGCCGACCCCACGACGGGCGGAGCGTCGATGCCGAGGATCGTCACAGCCGGGCGGGCCCACAGCATGTCCGAGACGCTGCCGTCGCCGAGCAGCGAGACGCCGTCGAGCACACCAGCGTCCGACCGGAACTGCTCAGGCGCGTAGACCGCGCCCATCCAGTTTCGGCTGCCGTCCAAGCCGGTCACGGTGGTGTTCCCCTGCCCGTCACGCAGGCTGGCGAGGATGGCCACCAGGGCGGCCAGGGCGTCCGGTGCGGGTCCGCCGAACATCCCGGAGTGGATCTCCGACGCGAGTGCTTCCACCGTGACGACCACGTTGACCATGCCGCGCAGGCTGACCGTGGCCGCCGGATGCCCCACGGCGGCGTTGCCGGTGTCGCAGACGAGGATCGTGTCGGCCCGCAGGAGATCCGGATGGTCAAGGACGAAGGTCTCAAGCCCGCCGGTGCCCTGCTCTTCCGAGCCTTCAACGACCAGCTTGAGATTGACGGGCACGTCATCACCGAGGGCCCGCAGCGCCGCCAGGTGCATCACGATGTTGCCCTTGCAGTCGGCGGCGCCGCGGCCGTACCAGCGCCCATCCACCTCGGTCAGCTGGAAGGGCGGCGTGTGCCAGGCGGCGTCGTCGAGCGGCGGCTGGACGTCGTAGTGGGCATAAAGCAGGACGGTGGGCGCCTGCGGGTCGGCGCAGGGCCGGGATCCGAGGACCACCATGCTGCCGTCTGACGTCTCCTCCAGATGGGCGTCGGAAAAGCCAACCTCCGCGAACTTCTCCCGGACCCACTCCGCCGCGCGCTGGCACTCATCGGCGGGGAACTGGCGCGGATCCGCCACGGACCTCAGGGCCACGAGTTCGGCCAGTTCCTTCTGTGCCTGCGGCATCAGCTTCGCCACGCGCTCCCGTGCATCCATGATCAGCCACCCGTGTTTTCGGTGTTGAGTTCCTCCATAGAGGCCTTGAAGTCATCCAGATGCTCGGGGCAGTAGACCTCGATGATCAGCAGCTGCCCCTTCACCGCGCGGCTTTCGGAAATGATCGGCCGGGCGCCCGGCCCGGTTGCCCCGTTGGCCAGCATCGAGTTCAGGGTAGCCCGGCTGAGCGCTGCGTTCGGATTGGCGCAGGCCGCACCGCCGTCCTCGCCCAGCACGCGCGCCACCTGATCCTTGTCGGGAGCGGTTAGGCCGGACGCCTCAACCAGCGCAATAAACCGTTCCGCCTTCGCGTCTGCCTGTTGGTTGTTCCTGGCTGTGTTGAACGCCAGCAGCGCCCAGAGTGCCAGCCCGGCGAGGATCACAATGGCAGTGACATAGATCCAGGTGCGCTGGCGTTTGGATTCGTGCTCCACTGGTGTGCTCACGAGGCCACCTCCGGTAATTGGTCCTGCTTCCAGGACGGCTTACGGAATCGGTAGAACAGGAACGGGACCAGCAGGCCCAGGCCGAGGGCGCCCCCTCCGACGACCAGGAAATAGATCCAGGGGTTGCCGGACGAGAACTGAGACGGTGGGACAAACCCGACAAGCAGTGCGGCCAGCGAGGCCGCGAAACCCACACCGCACAAGCCCAGCAGCATTGGCGCCCGGAAACCGCGCGGGTGGTCGGGGTGCTTCTGCCGCAGCCGGACCGCAGCCACGAACATCAACAGGTACATGATCAGATAGACCTGCGTGGTGATGACGGAGAAGATCCAGTACGCGCTCGAGACGTTCGGCAGCAGAGCGTAGGCGAGGCCGATCACCGTGGTGACAATGCCCTGGACCACCAGGATGTTCTGCTGGACGCCGTTCTTGTTCAGTTTCTGCAGGAACGGCGGGAGATACCCCTCCTGCCGGGAGATCAGCAGCAGCCCCTTGGACGGGCCTGCCAGCCAGGTAAGCATGCCGCCAAGTGATGCAGTGACCAGCATGATGCCGACGATCGGAGTCAGCCATTGCCATCCGAAGTTGGCAAAGACTGCGTCGAAGGCCTGCATCACCCCTGCGGTGAGGGAGAGCTCCTCGGCGGGGACGATCCAGCTGATCGCCAGGGCGGGCAGGATGAAGATGGCGAGCACCAGGCCCATGGCCAGGAACATGGACTTGGGGTATTCCTTGTCCGGGTTCTTCAGCGAGGAGACGTGGACGGCGTTCATTTCCATCCCGGAATAGGAAAGGAAGTTGTTCACGATCAGCACCAGGCTGGAGAGCCCGGCCCAGGCGGGGAGCAGGTTTTCGGCGGTCATCGGCGCGGCGGATTCGTTGCCCTGGCCGAGGAACACGATGCCGAGGGTCACGAGGACGACGCCGGGGACCAGGGTTCCGATGATCAGCCCGCCGCTGGCGAGTCCGGCCACCCCTTTGGTGCCGCGTGAGGACACCCACACTCCGGACCAGTAGACGATGATAATTACGCAGGCTGTCCACACCCCGCTGCTGGCGAGCTGGGGGTTGATGACGTACGCCAGGGTGCTGGCGACGAACCCTAGAAGGCTGGGGTAATAAAAGATGGTCATGGCGAACTGGCACCAGACCGCGAGGAAGCCCATCGGTTTGGAGATGCCCTCCGAGACCCACTTGTAGATGCCGCCGGTCCAGCCTGAGGCGAGCTCGGCGGAGACCAGGGAGGTGGGGAGCAGGAAGACCAGCGCCGGCAGCAGGTAAAGGAAGACGCAGGCCAAACCATAAACCGCCATGGTGGGTGCCGCCCGGAGGCTGGCAACCGAACTGGTGGTCATCATCGCCAGCGCTATCCAAGAGATCCACTGGGTGTTGGTGGGGCGGGTGCGGGCGGGTGCGGTTCCGTCCGGCGGGGCATCGGCGGCCCTCACAACGCGTCCCTGGAAGGTGTTTGCTTAATCATGAGTGCCTCCGTGCAACGTAGGGCAGAGTGACAGTGGATCAAGTATGAAACCCGGTTCCCGCGGGATGCCAGAGACCACCCGCGGAACGGGCGAAGAACGGGAAAGTCTGAGCGAAATCTTGTCCGCTTTCGGCACCTAGCTGGATGGGGCCGGGGCAGCTGTAGCCGAGGTCGGCAGCGTGTAGGTGGTGGCTGCGGCACTGGCCGCGGCGTCGTTCAATGTGCCCTTCTGGGCGCGGTGGCGGCCGATTAGGAAGGCCATCAGGACGCCGAGGAAGCTGAAGATGGCCATCGCCCATGCGGCTGCCGCCAGTCCGGAGGCAAGGGCGTCACCCGTTGATGCTCCATCCGCGGTCTGGGCGCCGATCACGTTGCCGTAGATGGTGGCTGCAAGCGCCGTGGCCACCGCTGCGCCGACGTACCTGGCCATATTGGAGATCCCCGATGCCCCGCCGACCTGGTTCTCCGGCACGGCTGCGGTTGCCGCGGAGGAGGCCGGGCCGTTGGACAAGCCCATGCCGACGGCAATGGCGATCAGCGGTGTCAGGAAGAGGGGATAGGCCCAGGTCGCGTGTACAAAACCCACAATGGCGAAACCGGCGGTGGTCAGGGCAAACCCGAGGCCGATCGTCTGCCGGCCACCGATCTTGGCAGCCAGCCGGGGCACCAGCGGGGCCACCACCACCAGCCCCACGGTAGCGGGGAGCGTGGCCAGTCCTGCCTGGAGCGGGCTGAGACCAAGGGTCGCCGGATCCTGGAAGTACAGGCTCAGCAGGTACATCAGCGCATTAATTGTGCCCGCTCCGATGAGGATGGCGATGGTCGAACCGACGAGGACGCGGTTGCGCAGCAGGGCGAGGTCCAGGAGCGGAACGGCCACCCGACCTTCGACGACGATGAAGGCGTAGCCGGCTCCGATCGAGACTGCGAAGCAGCCGAGAGTGGCGACCGAGAGCCAGCCCCATTCACCACTCTGGGTCACGCCCAGAATGAGGGGCGTCAGCGTCAGCGCAATCAACACGGTGCCGGCGTAGTCGATCGTCCGGGGCCGGTGCGGGTCTCGCGACTCAGTAACAGTTATTGCCGTCAGGCCCATGCACAGCACTGCTACCCCGGCGTCGATCCAGAAAAGCCCCTGCCAGCCCGTGGCGTCCACCAGCACGCCGCCGGCTAACGGCCCGGCGGCAGCACCGACGGCCGCCGCAGCACCCCAGAGGGACACAGCCCGCAGCTGGGCCTCGCCGGAGTTCGCGACCGAGAGCAGGCTGAGCCCGCAGGCCAGGATCGTGGCTCCGGCCGCGCCCTGGACCAGCCGGCCGGCAATGACCATCCCGCCGGACCCGGCGAGCGCAATCATCACACAGGACACAACAAACAGCAGGAGCCCAAGCTGGAAGATACGTTTGCGGCCGAAGACATCACCCAGCGAACCCGAAGTGACGATCACCGCCGCACCAACCAGGGAGTAGCCGGTCACGGCCCACTGCAGGGTTGTCACCGACATTCCGGTGTCCTCGGAGATCGCCGGAAGCAGGATGCTCACCGCCGAGGTGTTTGCGTTGACTACCAGTGTGGAGATGCAGGTCGCCGCGAGCACTCCGCCCGTCCGGCTGCTGATTTTTGCGGCGTCGCTCATCGCCCTGCCCTTCCGATTACCGGCCCGGTGGGATGCACCTCCCACCACGGTAAGTCAGTGCCCCGCCGTGGGCGAGATATCGTGCGCGATGCCGGGCCTACACGGACAAAGCTGCGACAAGGCTGCGACCAAGCCACAGGGCGCGGCAGTTCACGTGCGCGACGTCGGCGGTCACCATCGCTGCGCCCTGCCGGTTCCCGGGCGCTCGCCGGCTCTTACCAGGGCCTGTCGTTACACCAGGTTCGGCAGCCCGGAATCCTGGTGCACCGCTGCGGCAACGGATTTAATCGCCGCCACGGCCTGCTCCGGCCCGTAGCCCTGGGTGCAGACCGCAAGAACGTACGATCCGGGCTCTCCGGGACTGCCGATGAAGGCAACATCGTGGTGAATGCCGTCCACCCAGCCGGACTTGGAACCCCAGTCCGCCGTGGCGGGAAGCACCGCGCCGATCACCGGGTGCTCCTGGCGCCGAAGCTGCTCGAGCATAAAGCCGGTGCTGTCCGGACCGGCCACCGCTCCGGAAATGACGGCATGCATGATCCGGACCAAGTCGGCGGCCGTGGTCTCGTGCGTATATCCGGCATCCCGGGCGGCGTGATCGCTGATCAGCCGCTCCAGGCGGGATGATTCCGCCCCGCACAGGGACAGCGCCTCCGCCGCTGCCTCCATGCCCGTCAGCTCCAGCACCATGTTGGTTCCGGAATTGGAGGAGGCGTAGACCATCCGCCCCAGGGCCTCGGCGAGCGTTACCGTACTGCCCGCGGGCGGCATTCCCGCGTCCGTTTCCTCGGCGTCGAAGGTGAAGTCACCGGCCCCGGGGAGGCGGCTGGGGAACCGGTCCTTCACGAGGACAGGCTGCGAAAGCTCAAGCCGGCCGGCGTCGACCTGCCGCATGGCGGCGATCAGGACGGCCAGCTTGATGGTGCTGGCGGCGTAGAAGACGGTATCCGGACTGCTGGACGCCAGCACGCGGCCGGTTGCGTCGGCGGCGAAATAGGAGAGCTTGGGAGCGCTGCCCCCGTGGGTGGAACTCACTGAGAACTCACTGACATGCGGAAATGCTCTCATACGCCGTAGGCATGACGGAATAATGACCAACATGCTGTCCTTCGCCCGCTTGCTTGCCCTGCTTGAAGTCTCCCGTACGGGCAGCATCTCCGCTGCCGCCAAACAGCTGCAGCTGACTCCGTCCGCGGTGTCGCACCAGATCTCGACGCTCGAGCGCGAACTGGAAACCCGGCTCATCGAGCGGGGACCCAGGGGTGTGTGGCTCACCGCCGCCGGCAGCCGGCTCGCGGAGTACAGCGAGTCCCTCGCGGAGCTGGTGGAGCGGGCGGAACAGGAAATCCGGGAGCTCGGCGGGGGTGAACGTGGCCGCCTCAGCCTGGGCTTCTTCGCCTCGGCCGGTCTTGAGCTTGTGCCCACCGCGCTGTCCGCGTTTATGGCAGGACGCCCCCACGTCGGCCTGAACCTCATTCCCGGCCAGCCGCACGAGCTGCTCCCGCGGCTGCTCAGCACGGAACTCGACGTCGCCGTCGTTTTTGATTATTCGGCGGTACCGCCCAAGAACAGCCTGGGCAAGGCACCGAACGTGACCTACGAGCCGCTGCTGGTGGATCCGCATTTTATTGCCGTGCCGCCGGGGTACCGGCAGCCGGCTCCTGGCTTGGTCACAATCGAGGATCTCTCCGGCGAGCAGTGGATTGCCACCGAGGGGATGGACAATGAGGTGGCCCTGGTGGACCGGATCTGCGCCGCAGCCGGGTACACCCCCAACGTGCGCTGCCGGACAGACCATTACGACGTCACCATCGGCATGGTTTCGGCAGGTATTGGCTTTGCGCTGGTTCCCGCGTTGAGCCTGGGGCCCGTCGCGGAGCGCCGCCGGGTGCCGCTGCGGAAACTGTGCACCCCGCACCCGGCGGCCAGGCACATCAGAGCGGCGACCCGGGCGGACAACCCCAACCCGCTGGTGCCTGCGTTTATGGAGCATCTCCGGGAGACAGCGCAACGCCTGGATGAAGAGATCAGGCAGCTTTCGGCAGCAGTTGATGCGGTTTCCTCCTAGGACGCTTCCTGCAGTGCGCTATTTTCGGCGCGCGGGAACGGGCTCGCGCAGCACTGCTGCTCCCGGTGCCGCGCCGGTCAGCCGTTGGGCGTGCAGGATCTCCCGGCCGGCAACGAAAACGTGCTGGATGCCCAGGGGCGCCCGCAGCGGATCCGTGAACGTCGCCTGGTCCGCCACGGTGGCGGGATCGAAGACGACGACGTCGGCGGCGGACCCGGGTGCAAGCGAGCCCCTGCCCGCCAGCCCAAACCGCTGGGCCGGAAGCATGGTCATTCGCCGGACGGCGTCCTCGAGGGAAAGCAGCCCCAGCTCGCGCACATACCGGCCAAGGACCCGTGCAAAGGTTCCGGCCCAGCGTGGGTGCGGTTTGCCGTCCTTGGGGACACCGTCCGAGCCGATCATGGTTCCGGGATGCGCCAGGACGCGCTGCATATCCGCCTCGTCCATGGAATGGGAAATGATGGTGACGGCTCCGGATTCGGCCAGCAGCAGGTCAGCAACATAATCCACCGGGTCCAGGCCGGCCCGCGCTGCCAGCGCGGTGATGCTGTGCCCCTCGATTCCGGGATGTTTCGGTGCTCCGGCGACGTCGATCCGGTCCCAGCCACCATTGCCGATCGTGTTCTCCCAGCCCGGTTCGCCATCTTCAATGGAGGCCCGCATCCGGTCCCGCTGCCCGGGATCCGCCAGCCGGGTCAGCAGCGCCCGGAATCCGCCGTCGGAGGCCCAGGGCGGGAGCATCGCGTGCAGGGAAGTGCTGCCCGCGACATAGGGGTAGACATCGCAGGTGACATCCAGGCCCTGGAGCCGTGCCTCGTCCATCATGGCCAGGGTGGTGGCGGACTTGCCTGTGGCGTACTTGCCGGCGGTCTTGTGGTGGGAGACATGCAGCGCGGTCCCGGATTGCCGGGAGATCTGCAGCGCTTCGTCCAGCGCCTCCTCTACCCTGCTCATCTCATCCCGCAGATGTGTCACATAAGGAGCGCGGTGCCGGGCGGAGACCTTCCCGAGGGCGATGAGTTCAGCGGTGCCGGCGAACGTTCCCGGCGGATAAATCAGTCCGGAGGACCACCCCACGGCCCCGGCGTCCAGCGCCTCGTCGAGGAGCCGGCACAGCCGGTCGGTTTCCTCCGCGGTGGCCTCGCGCTGGGAGAAGCCCATTACGGCAGCCCGCAGGGTCGAATGTCCGAGCAGCGATGCGATGTTGTTGACCCGGCCGGCGCCGTTGTGGCGCGCGGCGAAGCCGTTAATGCCCGGAACGGGATTGCCCGCGGGGCCGAGCAGCGCCGTGCAGAAGTCCCGCAGGCCGTCGGCATGCGCGTCCGCCTGCGCGGATGGGAAGAGGGAGTAGCCGCAGTTGCCCGCAATTTCGGTGGTGACGCCCTGCCTGGCGGCAGCCAGGACCAGGTCCGGAGGAGGCATGGTGCCGGGGGCATCCAGCACGGTGGCATCCGAGTGCGTGTGCACGTCGATGAACCCCGGGCTGACGACCAGCCCGGACACGTCGATGACCTGGGCCTCCCTCGGGTCCACGGTGCCGGGAGGAGCAATGCGGCCGTTGGACAGCGCGACGTCGGCGGGCACGGCGGGGGACCCGCTGCCGTCGGCCACCAGGCCGCCCCGCAGCAGGTAATCTCCGGGCACTAGCGGACCCTGGCCAGGAAATCCGCGGTGCGCTGGTGCTGCGGGTTCGTCAGGACCTGCTCGGCAGTGCCCGACTCTACGATCACGCCGTCCGCCATGAAAATCACGCGGTCTGCAACGGTCCGGGCGAAGGACATTTCGTGGGTAACCACGGCCATGGTCATGCCGGAGCTGGCCAGGTCCTGCATCACCGTCAGGACCTCGCCCACCAGCTCGGGGTCCAGCGCCGACGTCGGCTCATCAAAGAGCATCAGCCGGGGGTCCATCGCCAGGGCCCGCGCGATGGCCACGCGTTGCTGCTGGCCGCCCGAGAGCTGGGCCGGGTGATAATCCGTCCGGTCCCCAAGCCCCACACTGGTCAGCAGTTCGCCCGCGCGGGCCATCGCTGCCGCCCGCGGTTCGCCCTTAATCTTCCAGGGTCCTTCGGCCACATTTTCCAGAGCAGTCATGTGGGGGAAAAGGTTGAAGCGCTGGAACACCATGCCGATGCCCTGGCGCTGCCGGCGCAGGTCGTCATACTTACGCTCCAGCAAGGTTCCATCCGGCTGCTCCACATATCCCAGCAGCTCTCCGTTAATCCACACCCGGCCGGAGTCGATGGTTTCCAACCGGTTGAGGCAGCGGAGCAGCGTGGTCTTGCCCGAGCCGGACGGCCCGATGATGCAGACAACTTCCCCCGCGGAAATCGCCAGATCAATTCCCTTAAGGATTTCGTTCCGGCCGAAGCTTTTCCGGACGGCGCGGGCGTGGACAATCAGGTCATTCATGGCGCCCTGGCTTTCTGGGGAACGATGGGGAGAGTTTCGCCAGCACCTTGTTATGCACCGGTGTCCTGCCGTCAAAACCCTTCGAATATTTCTTTTCCAGGAAGTGCTGGCCGATGGTGGCCACCGTGGTCAGGACCAGATACCAGATGGAGGCGACGATGAGCATCGAGATCACCTCGAAGTTGCCCAGGTAGATCCGCTGCACCACCGTCATCAGATCGGAGCCGGCGATGATCGAGACGAGCGATGAGGTCTTGAGCATGGAAATGAACTGGTTGCCGGTTGGCGGCAGGAGGATACGCATGGCCTGGGGCAGGATGATGCGGCCCATGATGCGTGCCCGGGACATTCCCAGGGCTTCAGCGGCTTCCCGCTGCCCGCTGTCCACCGACAGGATTCCTGCACGGATGATCTGCGACATGTAGGCCCCCTCGTTGATCGCCAGCCCCAGCAGGCCGGCGACGAACGGAGTGATGATGGAGGCCTCCACGCCGAAGAGCTTGGGCCCGCCAAACGGGATGCCGAACTCCAGCTGGGGAAAGATCACGCCGAGGTTGAACCAGAACAGCAGCTGCACCAGCAGCGGAGTGCCGCGGAAGAACCAGGAGAACGCGCCGGCGACGATCCGCAGCACAGGATTCCGGGACAGCTGCATGACCGCGACCACCAGGCCGATGAGAATACCGGCCACCATGGAGATTGTGCTCAGGGCAATGGTCACCCAGAGTCCCTCCAGGACCGTTGCGGCGGTGAGGTATCCGGCCACAACGTCCCAATGGATGTTCGGAGTCACGACCAGGACATAGAGGACCCACAGCCCGAATATTGCAGCGGCAGCACCGCCAATCCAGCGCCCCCATGCCGGCGCGCGCCTGGCGTTGAGCGGAATCACTTCCGCTTCAGTGCGTTCCGGCGCAGGGGTGCCGGTGTTACTTGCCGGCATTGATTTCGGCATCCTGGACCGCTGCATTGGCGACTCCGTATTTCTCCAGGAGGCTCTGGTAGCGCCCGTCATCGATCAGTTCCTGCAGGGCAGCCCGCACAGCATCGGCCAGCTGCTGGTCGGTCTTGTCCAAGGCCATGCCCCAGGGGCCTGCCTCGTACTGCTCCTCCAGGACCTCGTACTTGCCTGACTTAACTGCCAGCTCCGCGGCTACCGGATAGTCGACCATGGTTGCGATGGCCCGGCCTGTGTCCATCTGCAGCAGCCCGGTCGGAGCGTCTTCCGACTCGGAAATCTTCATGGGAGTGCTGCACTCCTTCTCCGAGTAGTCCTGCAGGATGGCCAGGTTCGAAGACCCCTTGGCCCCAACAACATTCGTCCCGCACAGGTCCGCGATCCCGGTAATGCCTTCGGGGTTGCCCTTGTTGACCATGATGGCTCCGCCGGCAACAAAGTAGTCGACGAAGTTGACCGCCTGCCGGCGTTCCTCGGTGTCGCTCATGGAGGAAATAGCCAGATCCCACTGCTTGGACTGCAGGCCGGGAATCAGCCCGGGAAACGAAGCGTTGGTGATTTGGAATTCGAGACCGAGCTGCCCCGCGATAAGCTCCGCCAGCTCCGGATCCACGCCGATCAGCTCGGTTGTGCCTTCCTTGTACATTTCCATCGGGGGGTACCCCTCGGCGGTCGCAACTTTCAGTACGCCCTTTTCCCTGAGCGCGTCCGGGACCATGCTCTCGGCAGTGCCACCCTCAGCCGCGGAAGCAGAAGGCGAAGCGCTGCCGCCGCCGTCGGCCGCCGGCGCCGCGGACCTGCCGCACCCCGCCGTGGTGACCAGCAGCGCAACCATGCCGATGGTGGCTGCCGTCCGTCCGTATCCCCTAAATATCGCCTTCATGGGTACCCCTGATTCCTTAGGTCGTCCTGCCCGGGCCCGGCCTGATGAAGTGGCCATGCATTGCAAGGATGGTGCCACCCAACGGAATCATCCACAATATTTTTCACGAATTAGATGTCATCCATCGATTTATTTCATATCAACTGGTTTTCAGTACGGACGAGGCTAGACTGCTGGGGCGCCAAATAGCCGGGGGTGTTAAGGTGGCCGGAATGAAGACCCTTGACTTGATCCTTCACCTCGCCGGCCCGGGGGAAGCCCCGTTTCCTGATCTCGCGGCAGGCCTGCGCATGGTCCGCAACGCCCGCGAGGAACTGGCCGAAGCCCACATTGAACTCGTGGTTCAGGGCCCGGTCGTGACCCAGCTGGTCAGCACCGCACCGAACGCTGGGGCGGTTTCAGTCCTCGCCGCCGAAGACGGAGTCACCGTTTCTGCCTGCCATAACAGCCTTCGGTCAGCGGGCGTGGAAGAATCCACTCTGGCCAGTGGGATTGCCGTGGTCCCTGCGGCCGTGGCCCACCTCGCCGTCCGGCAGTCCAACGGCGCCGTCTATGTCCGTATCTAGCGCCGCCCGCCGGCCGGGGTTACGGTAACGGCATGCCCACCCGACCAGCCCAGGACCAACGCCTGCGCGACCTGGTGGTGCTCCGCAGGGTCCGGGACCGGATCGACCGGGAGTACGCGCAGCCCCTGAACGTCGAGGCGCTCGCACGCGACGCCCACATCTCGCCGGGCCACCTGAGCCGGGAGTTCAAACGTACTTTCGGTGAGGCGCCGTATTCGTACCTTATGACCCGCAGGATTGAACGGGCCATGGCGCTGCTCCGCCGCGGCGACCTGTCCGTGACGGAGGTGTGCTTCGCCGTCGGCTGTTCCTCGCTGGGAACCTTCAGCACCCGGTTCGCGGAACTGGTCGGTGTTCCGCCCAGCACCTACCGCCGGGAGCATGCTGGTGCGACGGACGGCATCCCCTCCTGCATGGCGAAGAACATCTCCAAACCGGTCAGGAATCGAGAAGCCCGCGCGGCCACCGGCTAACTATCGTTGCCGGTATGAACCTCAACATACACAACACCTTCCTGCCGCAGACCAACCCGGATGAGTCGCTCGCTTTCTACCGTGACGTCCTTGGATTCGAAGTGCGGAACGACGTCGGCTACCAGGGGATGCGGTGGATCACCGTGGGTCCCGCAGACCAGCCGGAGGTCTCCGTGGTGCTGTATCCGCCGTCGGCCGATCCGGGCATCACCGAGGAGGAATCCCGGATGATCGCCGAAATGATGGCCAAGGGAACCTTCGCCACGATCGTCCTCGCCTCCCCGGACGTGGATGCGGCGTTCGATGCGATGCAGGCAGCGGGCGCCGAAGTTATCCAGGAGCCAACGGACCAGCCCTACGGCATCCGGGACTGTGCGTTCCGGGATCCTGCCGGCAACCAGGTGCGCGTTAACGGCGTCTAGGTTCGGTGGAGCTTGGCACCGCCCCTGCCGGAACGCCCGGGCGACGCCGGCTGGAGTGCGACGTAGGCTGGAGGGGTGCGCAAAGAAACCCTGTGGGAAACCAAAAAACGCCAGAACCCGGAGCACTCAGCCTGGTACATCCAGCGCTTCGAGCAGATGCGGGACGAGGGCGCCGACCTGGCCGGCGAGGCCCGGCTGGTCGACGCCATGCTGCCGCGCGGAGCACGCATCCTCGACGCCGGGTGCGGCCCTGGCCGGGTCGGCGGTGACCTGGCCCGCCGCGGACACGACGTCGTTGGCGTGGACGTGGACCCGGAGCTGATCGCCGCCGCGCAGAAGGACTTCCCGGACCTCCCGTGGTTCACCATGGACCTGGCCGAACTGGACCTGCCCGCAGAGGGCATCGCCGAACCGTTCGACCTGATCGTCAGCGCCGGAAACGTGATGACCTTCCTGGCGCCCGGCACCGCTCCGGCCGTGCTGGAACGCATGCGTGAGCACCTGGCTCCCAACGGACGGATCGTGGTTGGCTTTGGCGCCGGACGTGGTTATGGCTTCGGCACGTTCTTCGAGGACGCCTCGATGGCGGGGCTGGTTGTCCAGCAGCGGTTCTCCACCTGGGACCTGCGCCCGTTCGACGTCGAATCCGACTTCCTGGTCGCTGTCCTGGGCCGCCGCGGCGAAGCCTAAGGTGTCCTGACGGGCGGAATCAGCTGAGCCGTTCGGACAGGTGGATAGTCACGTTGTCTCCGATGTCCTTGCCGATCTTCTTCCGCAGCTTGGCGCTGATCGAGAGCATGTGGCCGCCGGAGCCGGTGGGCATCAGGCCGGCCCTGACGGGTTGATCGTCCACGGTCGCCACAACCTTCACGGTTTTTCCGGTGCCAAAGAACTCAGTGGAGCCGGGCATCTCCACGCAGGACCAGATATCTCCCTTAACGTTCACCCCGATCGGAGCTTTGAAGGTGTGGTCGAGGGGACTCGGGACTTCAGCCATCGTGTTCTCCTGTTTTTGCCGGAGTGGCCACCCTACCTTTTCCGGTGCGGGGAAGGACCAGTGACCGTGCCCGATGAGAGGGCTCCTGCCGGCCCCGGCAGGCAGGTGTTGTTGGCTCCTGCCTGCCGGACCGCCGTCGTGCGTTGCTGCCAGCTACTTTGCGCCGACCAGCTCCGGGTGGTGGAGCGCCGCGACCTGCGGGTGGGCGCGGAGCCAGCCCTTAAGGACGTTCTCGCCATAAGAAGCGAGCATCGGGTTCTGCGGATCGTCCGAGATGCCGCGGGACCGGGCAGCCAGCGCCGGGGGAAGCTGCACCGGGTCAATCACCGAATCCAGGCGCGGTGACCAGAAGAACGGAATGGCATAGCGGTCGACGCCGGGCGGCGGGGACTGCACCCGGTGGATCGTCGCGGAGAGGTAACCCTGCGTGGCAACCTCCAGCATCTCGCCCAGGTTCACCACCAGGGCGCCGGGGATCGGTTCCACCGGGATCCACTGATCCGACTCGTGCGGCTTCACTTCCAGTCCGCCCACCTCATCCTGCAGCAGCAGGGTGACGAACCCGTAGTCGGCGTGGGCGCCTACACCCTGGCTGCCGGCTTCCTTCACCACACCGCCCACGTAGTGGATCAGCTTGGCCATCCAGGCGGGCGTTCCCTCAAACGGTTCGGTGAAGTGGTCCTCGGGCAGCTCCAGGGAGACGGCTATCGCGGAAAGCAGCTCGGCGCCAACCTCGGACATCAGTCCGGCCCACTCGATGGAGGTTTCGCGGAGTTCCGGCAGCACGGTGTCGGGGAACAGGTTGGGCCCCTGCACCAGCCAGTAGGGCTGGTCTGCCGGGTAGCCGGTCACCGGCTCGCGTTCCGGGCCGAAGTCGACCTGCTCGCGGGCATCCGGGCGGCCCTGGGTCAGTTCGGTGCCGAGCCGGGTGTAGCCGCGGAAGTGCGGGGACCTGCGGTTATCCAGCTCCAGCCGATCCTCGAGGGGCAGGTCGAAGAAGCGCTTGGTGACATCAAAAAGGTCCTTGACCCGCTCTTCTCCGGCGCCGTAGCCAACCAGCTGGAAGAACCCGATCTTGTGGGTGGCTTCGCGGAGCTGGTCGATGAAGCCGGCGTTGAACGTTCCGTCCGAATTGCGGGCGGTACTGAGGTCCAGGACAGGAATCGATGTGGGGTTCTCGCTCATGCCGGAAAGCTAGCACCGGACTGTGTCAACTGGGAATCAAATGTTACGCAACACGGCGTCATGGGGCTGTGACGTGCGGTTATGTCCTGTCCGACGGGTCTCGTCACGTCATAATTGGGTGCCGGGTGCCGGGTGCCGGGTGCCGGGTGCCGGGTGCCGGGTGCCGGGTGC
>NZ_DALZXY010000016.1:36206-48831 GCF_031988865.1 Arthrobacter sp. | reverse complement strand
CACGTTTTTTGTGCGGTGAGTTTGGCGCGGTGGGAATCTCCCGCATTCGAGCCCGGGGCCAGCGTGTGATTAGCTAGAATCTGTCGCCGCCGACGGGCGGAGGATCCCCGGTACCCACCCGGCGGAATCGTCCTACAGGAAAGGCCGGAATGCAGGAGTCAGCCAACAGGCCGCTGAACATCGTCGTTTTGGTTAAGCACGTCCCGGACACGCAGTTCGATCGTCAGCTGGCCGGCCCGGGCCACACACTTGACCGCTCGGAAAGCATCCTCTCCGAGCTGGACGAATACGCCCTCGAAGCCGCGCTGCAGCTGGCTGAGGCGCGCGGCGGCGAAAAGGGCGGCAACACCGTCACGGCCGTCGCCATGGGCCCGGCAGCCGCAGTGAACGCCGTCAAGAAATCCCTCCAAATCGGTGCCTATAAGGGCGTGCACCTGCTCGACGATGCCCTCGCCGGGTCCGACGCCGCCGGGACGTCACTGGCGCTCGCCGCCGTCGTGCGCCACCTGCAGGAAAACGACGGTCCGGTTGACCTGGTGATCACGGGGATGGCGTCCACCGACGGAGAGACCTCGCTGGTCCCGGCCCAGCTGGCCGAACGGCTGGCCTTCGCGCAGCTGACCTTCGCGGCGGAACTGGAAACCGTGGACACCCCGAACGGCCCGGCGCTGCGTGCCCGGCGGAACGGGGACTCCTACTCCGAAGTGATCGAGGCACCGCTTCCGGCACTGGTCTCGGTAACGGACCAGGCCAACGAACCCCGCTATCCGAACTTCCGCGGCATCATGGCGGCCAAGAAGAAGCCCGTGGCTGTCCTCTCGCTCCAGGACCTCGGCCTCGAGTCCTCACAGGTGGGGGCTGCCGGATCCTGGACATCCGTTGCCGCCTCGGCCCCGCGTCCCGCGCGCGGCCAGGGAACCATCATCAGTGACGACGGCGACGCCGGCATCAAGCTGGTGGATTACCTCGCTTCGCAGAAACTTATCTAGCACGTCCGTCACGGCGCCGACGCGCCCGCACCCTTAGGAGAGCGCCCCATGGGCTCCGTATTGGTCTTCATTGACGTTCCGTCCCTGCCGCTGCCGCGGGCGGCACGAGAACTGCTGGCAATCGCCGCGTCGATCGGCGAACCGCTGGTGGCATCCCCGCGTGCGCTGTCCGACGAGGCTGCTGCCGAGCTGGGCAGCCACGGCGCCGCAGCACTCTACGAACCCGCACAGCCCCTGCCGGACGTGCTGGTAGCGGCCAAGGCCGCGTTCCTCGCCGAAGCAGTCCGTGCTGCCGGCCCTGACGCCGTGCTGCTGGGCAACTCCTTCGAGGACCGCGAGGTTGCGGCGCGCACGGGCATCAAGCTCGGGTCTGGGGTGATCACCGACGCCGTTGCCGTTGCACCGGACCTTTCGGTCACCAAGTCCGTGCTGGCCGGGTCCTTTACCTCCACCTGCCGGGTGGAAACAGGCGTCCCGATCATCACTGTCAAGGCAAACTCCGTGGAACCTGCCGCTGCCGGGCAAGCCGGAACCCCCGTGCGCCACACCGTCGCCGTGCCGGATGCCGGGCCCGCCGCCGTGGTCACGGAGCGTTCCGAGAAGCGTGTGAGCGGGCGTCCGGAGCTTTCCGAGGCCCGCGTCATCGTGGCCGGAGGCCGCGGAGTGGACGGCGACTTCGGACCGCTCGAGGAACTCGCGGACCTGCTGGGAGGCGCCGTCGGGGCCTCCCGCGCTGCCACGGATGCCGGCTGGATCGAGCACTCCGCCCAGGTGGGCCAGACCGGCAAGACAGTCTCGCCGCAGCTGTACGTCTCCGCCGGCATTTCCGGGGCGATCCAGCAGAAGGCAGGGATGCAAACCGCCAAGGTGATTGTCGCGGTCAACAAGGATGCCGACGCCCCGGTCTTCGAAATCGCCGACTTCGGCGTCGTAGGCGACCTCTTCACCGTCCTTCCGCAGGCAGTGGAGGAAATCCGGCGGCGCAGGGCGTGAGCACCTTCCCGGCTGGCGCATCGGTGAAACGGGTCCTGGCCTTTGCCGCCCACCCCGATGACATCGATTTCGGGGCCGCCGGCACGCTGGCTAAATGGGCTGGCCAGGGGGCTGAGGTCACCTACTGCATCATGACCGACGGCGACGCCGGCGGGTTTGAACCAGGCGACCGCTCCGGTGTGAGTGACCTGCGGAGCAGCGAGCAGCGTGCCGCCGCGGACATTGTTGGCGCCGGGCAGGTCCATTTCCTTGGTGAACGCGACGGTTTCCTGGCGGTGGGCCATGAAGTGATCGGACGCGTGGTGGAGCTGATCCGCCGGGTCCGTCCCGACGTCGTGCTGTCCATGCACCCCGAACGGAACTGGTCGCGGATCCAGGCCAGCCACCCGGACCACCTGGCCTGCGGCGAAATAGTGACCCGGGCGGTGTACCCGGCAGCGGAGAATCCGTTTGCCTACCCGGAACTCGCCGCCGGCGGGCTGGAGGCGTATAAGGTGCCGTGGCTTTGGTTCTACGGTGCGCCCACGGAACGGGAAAACCATGCCGTGGACATCACCCGCGAACTGGACCGCAAGCTCGCCGCCATCCGGGTGCACGCCAGCCAGCATCCGGACATTGAGGGTATGGATCGCTCCGTGCGCGGCTTCCTGCAAGAGAACGCCCAGCGGCACGGCCTCCCGGCCGGCGCCAGCGCTGAGGCCTTCCATGTGGTGGGTGTGAATACACCCACCACCATCGCGGGTTTCTAGACCTAGGGTTTCTGCGCCGTCACCATCAGGGTGTCCGCGTTCAGGGTGTACTCAGGACCCAGCTCGGCCAGGAATCCATCCCGGACCCGTTCGACGGCGTCCGGGTCCTGGGGCAGCAGCAGCCGCAGCGCACTGCCCAGCACCAGAGACCAGGCCAGCTCCGGGTTTAGCTGCACCGGTACGGGCGTGAGAACGGCCTTCACCTGTTCGAGGCCGAGGCCTTCAAGCCACGCCGTGGCTTTCTCCGGGGTGTTGATGCGCAGCATATTTTCCCGCGCATCGGCCGTGGGCACCTCGATTTGCCCGTTTTCGGCCACACAGTGCCGGTAGAGGACGCTGGTGAACTCTGTCAGGGAACCATCGGCCCAGGTGCTCAGCGCCAGCGTGCCGCCGCTGCGAAGCAGTGAGGCCAGGTGGCGGGCACCAGCGTCCATATCCGGCAGGAAGAATACGGCGTAGCCGCAGAGTACGGCGTCGTATTTGGTTTCCGGCTGCCACTGAAGGACATCTGCCTGGTGCAGGGCGACATTTCCAAGGGAAAGGGTTTCCGCCTTCGCGCCCGCTACTGCCAGCAGGTCGGCAGAGATGTCCACCCCGTCGACGACCGCATCGGGGCCGGTGGTCTGCGCCGCCGGAATGGTGATCGCGCCGCCGCCGCAGCCGGCGTCGAGGACATGGTCGCCGATCCGGACGTCCGCCGCCGCCACTAGGGCATTGCCCATGGGATTCCACAGGGATGGGGCCAGTCGCTCGAAATCTGCTGCCCCGGAATCAAAGGTTGGGGCAAGAGGGTGCTGGTCGGACATGGTGTCTCCTTGGGCTAGAGCTGGGCTCCTGCGAAGCCCTGCTGGCGCCAGGCTTCGTAGACAGCAATGGAGGCGGAGTTCGCCAGGTTCAATGAACGCAGGGACGGCAGCATAGGCAGCCGGACCCGGGAAGTGACGTGTGGGTCCGTCTTTACCTCCTGCGGCAGTCCAACCGATTCCGGCCCAAAGAGGAGGACGTCTCCGGGCAGGTAGTTGATATCCGTGTAGGTGGTTTCACCGTCAGAGGTAAAGGCGAAGACCCGCTCCGGCGCCAGCGCTTTCCAGGCAGCGTCGAGATTCGGGTGGACGTGCAGGACGGCAAGATCGTGGTAATCCAGTCCGGCACGCCGCAGCTTGGAGTCTTCGAGGTCGAAGCCCAGCGGCTCCACCAGGTGCAGCTCGGCGCCGGTAATCGCGGCAAGGCGGATGGCGTTGCCGGTATTGCCCGGAATTTCAGGGGTATAGAAGAGGATGCGGAACACGTCTTTATCCTATGCCCGGTCTTCTACTGCGCCGACGCATCGATCAGTGCGCCAAGGGCGGGGAGCAGAACGGTGTTCGGGCGGGGGCCCGTGCTGAAGAACCGACGAAGGTCCCTGGCCAGTGTTCCCGGGTTCACCACATCAATGGGCGCAGCCTCGGGCAGATCCGGGGGAGAGTCGATGATCGGCTCGAACGGGTTGCCGTTGGGGCTGTGCAGGACCAGCCAGCCGCAGACGTTGATATGGGGAAACCTGTCCTGCAGTGTACGTACGGCATCTGCCAGCCGCAGGGAACCGACCGGGTGGCCGCGGTGGCGCAGCGCCACCCCGTCCCAGTAATAGGCGCCGGGCGAGGACATCAGCGAATCGATGACAGCCATCCGGTAGCCACCCAGGAGTACGTGGCCTATTTCGAGGGCTCCGCCGCGGGGGCCCGTGTCGGGGACCCGGAGGCTGTTCACGAGGCGGCCGGCGGGATAATCGGGCAGCAGGGAATTCGACAGCAGCCCGATCGTGAGGTTCTCGGCGTCGAACCGCGCTCCCGCCGAGGAGCCGATGCGCTTGAACAGCCCGGGCCGTTCCGGCTGGCCGTTGACCTGGCGTCCGAGCACGGACAACGGGACGACCGGTGGGTGCTGCGGACTGAAATCGGGTTCGAAGACCGGCGGCTTGCCGAAGTCCGGATTCGCTGCCGGCCGCCCGGGTCCGGGGGCGCCCCGGGCTGGCTCAGGCCGCAGCGGGGAACTGCCAGCTGGTGATCCCGCACTTGAAGCGCGGCCCAGACGGCGGTCGTAGGCCGCCCGCTGGTCGGCGTTGGAGAGAACCTGGTAGGCCTCCGACACCTGGTGGAAGCTTTCGCTGCTTCCACCGTGATCGGGATGGGTTTCACGTGCTGCGCGGCGGTAGGCAGACCTGATCTGCTCGGCAGTGGCCGACGGCGTGACCCCCAATACCTGGTACAGCGTTTTGGCTGGGGGAGTCACTGCTGATCCTTTCGGTTGCGCACCGGCGCTCTGGGCAGCCGGCGCCTCGCGGCGCCCTGGAAGCCCTCTCTGTTCCAACGCTGCAGGTGCCGGTCCGGTTCGCTGTCCGTGGAGAACTAATTCTAGCCTCAGGCGGACTGCAGTTCGCAGCGGGCGGGCAGCGCCGAAGCAGGCCGCAGCCAGGCCACTTAGCGAACCAAAGCCGGCGGGTCGGGCAGTGAGGTTCAGCACGCGGGCGGACGGGCCGGCCCCCAACCGCTAGAATTGTCTGGTGCCCGTGTACCTTGACCACGCGGCGACCACGCCGATATCGGCTTCGGCCCTCGCCGCACTCACCAGTGAACTAAGCCGCAGCGGCAACCCCTCGTCGCTGCACGGCTCCGGACGGCGTGCCCGGATGGTGGTGGAGGATTCCCGCGAAACCCTCGCGGCGGCCCTCGGCTGCCACCCTTCGGAGGTCATCTTCACGTCCGGCGGCACCGAAGGCGACAACCTGGCCGTCAAGGGCCTGTACTGGGCCCGGCGCGATGAGGATCCGCAGCGCACGCGCATCCTCTGTTCCCCGGTCGAGCATCATGCGGTGCTGGACACCGTGGAGTGGCTCGAAAAGCATGAAGGAGCCACCGTCGTGTGGCTCCCGGTCGACGCCGACGGAGTGGTTTCGCTGGACGCCGTGCGGGACGAACTCGAGCAGCACGGCGATTCCACCGCCCTGCTGACCGTTATGTGGGCCAACAACGAAGTGGGTACGCTTCAGGACATTCCCGCGCTGGTCGAACTCGCCCACTCCTTTGGGGTGCCCGTTCATTCCGATGCCGTTCAGGCTTTCGGCGCGGTGCCGGTGAACTTCCGGCAATCCGGCCTCGATACCATGGCCGTCAGCGGCCACAAGATCGGGGGACCGGTTGGCGTCGGAGCCCTGGTTGTCGGCCGCGCCGTAAAGCTGACTCCCGTGCTGCACGGCGGCGGGCAGGAACGAGACATCCGCTCAGGAACACTGGACAAGCCCGGCATCGCCGCGTTCGCGGCCGCTGCCCGCGAAGTCACCGAGAACCTCCCCGAAGAAAGCGCCCGGCTGCGCACGCTGCGCAATCATCTGATTGCCGCCGTCGAGCGCGTGGTTCCTGACGCCGTGCTGCGCGGTCCGCGCGACGACGAGGATGGTACCCGCCGGCTGCCCGGCAACGCGCACTTCACCTTCCCCGGCTGTGAGGGCGATTCCCTGCTTTTCCTTCTGGACCTGGCGGGAGTAGAGTCGTCCACCGGTTCGGCGTGCACCGCAGGCGTGCCCCGGCCCTCGCATGTGCTGCTGGCTATGGGGCTGGAGGAGGCAGAAGCACGGGGCGCCCAGAGATTCAGCCTCGGGCATACTTCCACGGCCGACGACGTTGACGCATTGATAGACGCCCTGCCCGAAGCATATGAACGGGCCAAAAAGGCCGGCATGGCAGGCACCGAAAGCAGCATACGGACAGCAGGAACAGGTTTTACATCATGAAGGTTTTGGCAGCAATGAGCGGCGGAGTCGATTCCGCCGTAGCCGCAGCACGGGCCGTTGAGGCGGGCCACGACGTCGTCGGGGTCCATCTGGCGCTCTCGCGCATGCCCGGGACGCTGCGCACCGGCAGCCGCGGCTGCTGCACCATCGAGGACTCCCGGGACGCCTGGCGCGCCTGCGACATCCTCGGCATCCCCTACTACGTCTGGGATTTCTCCGAGCGTTTCAAGGAGGACGTCGTTGATGACTTCGTCGCCGAGTACGCTGCCGGGCGCACCCCGAATCCGTGCATGCGCTGCAACGAACGGATCAAGTTCGCCGCGCTGCTGGAAAAGGCACTCGCCCTGGGGTTCGACGCCGTATGCACCGGGCACTACGCCAAGGTGATTACCGACGCCGACGGCAACCCGGAGCTGCACCGCGCCGCCGACTGGGCGAAGGACCAGTCCTACGTGCTGGGCGTCCTCACGCACGAACAGCTCAAGCACGCCATGTTCCCGCTGGCGGAGACACCGTCGAAGGCCGAAGTCCGCGCGGAAGCAGAGCGCCGGGGGCTGTCAGTCGCTAACAAGCCGGACAGCCACGACATTTGCTTTATTCCCGACGGCGATACCCGCGGCTGGCTCGAAGAACGCATCGACATGACCGAGGGCGAGATCGTCGACCCCACGGGCGAGAAGCTCGGCACGCACCCCGGGGCGAACGCTTTCACCGTGGGCCAGCGCAAGGGCCTGAAGCTCGGACGCCCGGCCTCAGACGGCAAGCCCCGGTTCGTGCTGGAAATCCGGCCCAAGGAAAACAAGGTGATCGTAGGGCCGGAGAAGCTGCTGGACATCGATCAGATGCGCGGCATCAAGGTCTCCTGGGCCGGACTGCCCATCCGCGAAGTGGAGACCGGCGACGTCTTCGAGTGCACGGCGCAGGTCCGGGCCCACGGTGATCCCGTCCCGGCGACCGCCTGGATGGAGGCCGGCGACGAAGGCCGCACCGAACTCGTGGTCCGCCTCAACGAGCCGATGCGCGGCGTCGCCCCCGGCCAGACCGTCGTGATTTACCAGGGCACCCGGGTGCTGGGCCAGGCGACCATCGACTCCGCCCGGTCGCTGGAATGGGACCCGGCCGCCGTCTCGTAACGGCCCTGGCCGCCTGGAGGGGTGCGTAACCTGAAAACCTGGCTCCGGTTTAGGACCCTAAACTGGAGGCATGAGTGAAACACCCGCCGACGATTTCGACCCCAGGGCCAGCTCCCTCTCCGGGACGGTAGCCGATGAGGTAATGTCCGAACTGCTTGCCATGCGCAGCAGCATCGACAACATCGATGCCACCCTCGTCTATCTGCTGGCGGAGCGCTTCAAAGCCACCCAACGGGTAGGGCACCTGAAGGCCGAGCACCACCTGCCGCCGGCCGACCCGGGCCGGGAAGTGGCCCAGATCGCCAGGCTGCGGCGCCTGGCCGAAGACGCCCAGCTGGATCCGGCGTTCGCGGAGAAGTTCCTAAACTTCATCATCAGCGAGGTCATCCGCCACCACCAGGCCATCTCCGAAACCCGCAACGGCGGAAGCAATGCAGCGGAAGCCTGAGCCGGCCACCCCGGGAGAACCGGCCCGGCCGTCCGGGGTCACCGCGACCGGCCACGGTTCCTGGCCGGGCAGCGACCCCGTCGAGGCGGCCAAGATCATCCGCGGGGAACTCGGAGACCCGCACCTGCCTTTCCTGGTTGAATTGCCGCAGCGCGGCGTCGGAGCCGACGCCGTCGGACGGACCGCCGGGATGCTCGTGGACCTTCCGGTGGACCTGCAGCCCCACGGCTGGCGGCTGGTAGACCGACCCGGCATTGACCACCGCCGCGCAGTGTCACTGCTCTCCCGCGACATTAATGCCCTGGCCGACGTCATCGGCGAAGAAGAAAGCCCCAGCCGGAGCCTGGGCGTCTCGCTGCAGGGGCCCCTCTCGCTGGCTGCGGGCCTGCACCTCCACAACGGGGAACGTGCGCTGTCCGATGCCGGCGCCCGCCGGGAGATCGCCGAATCACTCGCAGCCGGTGCCGCGGACTTCGTGGGACGGGTGCGGGAAGTGGCCCGCGGCGCCTCCCTGGTGGTCCAGCTTGACGAACCAGCCTTGGACAAGGTCCTGGGCGGAAGGATTCCGACGGCCAGCGGCTACCGGACGCTTCGTTCCATCCCGCCGCAGGAGGCGTCGCTTCTGTGGACCCTGATCCGGGAGGCGCTGACCGCTGCGGGAGCTTCCGACGTCGTCCTCCGCCTGCCCTCCGCCGGGCACGGACAGGCGAAATCCGGTTTCGACCTGGCCCTGGGTGCCGGTGCCGACGGCGTGGCCGTCCCGCTGCGCGGGTTGTCAGGCCGGGACTGGGAGGGCATAGCGGAAGCCATCGAGGCAGGAAAGCAGATTTGGCTGGGGGCGCTGCCGCTGCCCGCGGCCGGGGCGGAACCCCGCCAGGTCACCGCCCTGGTGGAAGACATCACCGGGCCGTGGTCCCGAATTGGACTGCCGCTGCGGGACTTGCCCGCACTGTATCTCACGCCCGACGGCGGCCTTGCGGATCTGGCGCCTGCATCGGCACGCCGGGTGCTGGCGCGGCTCACCCAAACCGCCTCGGCATTGGACCAGCTGGCCGCGGAGGGCTAGAGCCGCCGCTCCCACTTTTCCGGCTCAACATCCTGCGGCAGCACGCCGTCGAACTCCCGGTAGCCGTAGGAAAAACTCCCCTCGTAAACGAACACGGCACCCAGTTGCCGCTGCCGGACCAGGGTACGGATCTGGAACCGGCTGCTCGCCCCGTCCCACCATTGTTCGGCATGGGCGTCGGCACCGGCGAGGACCGGAACGGGCAGCCGCAGGCGGCCCAGGAAAAGCCGGGTATGCGGGGAATGCATATGCAGCCTGCCGTCGTCCGACACTGTGAGTTCCAGGTCGGTCGCCAGGTTCCGGCGCCGCCCGATGTAGTCCGTGAGCCCGGCAGGGGAGGTCAGGGACGTGGTGTCCTCGAAGATGCGTTCGGTGCGGTCGAATCGGAAGTTCCGCACCGCGGTCAGGGATGGCCGGCCGAAGGGATCCAGATGCGGGAAGTTGCGGATGGTGAATGGTACGCCGCGGCCGAACTCGGGGAAGAACGCGTTGGTGACTGGAAGGGCCGTGAAGGCCGGCCGGAGTGCGGCGATGGGGCTGCCGGCAACATCGAAGATTCCGGTCCCGAAGCCGTAGCGTCCTTCCCCCGGCGAGAGGGAAAAATAGTCCTGCAGCTCCGGCTGTAGCCGGTCGAAATCGGCGCCCAGAACCCGCTGGTAGAGGGACCCGTCAGTCATGGCACCAGCCTACGCTGCTGTCCCTGCTCATACAGCGTGTTGCTAGAGCCGCCCGGAGGCCTTCAGCCGGATATACATGTCGGCCAGCTTGGGGGGCAGTTCATACGGCGTCTCATCGACTACCTCGGCACCCATCGACTTGAGCTGAGCGGTGACAGCTGCCCGGTCAAGCAGGGCCCGCTCCGCTGCTGCCGCACGGAAAACATCCGCGGCGGTGCTGCGTTCGGACCGCAGCTCATCCAAGGCAGGGTCCCGCACTGAGGCCACAACCACAACGTGTTTGGCCAGGAGCCGTGGGAGGACGGGCAAAAGCCCTTCCTCCACGGCACCGGCGTCGAGCGAGGTGACCAGGACCACCAGGGAGCGCCGTGAGGACACGGACTGGACGACGCCGGGCAGCAGGGAAAAATCCGCTTCGATCAGTTCGGCCTCCAGCGGAGCCATCGCGGTCGCCAGGCGGGAGAGGAGATTTCCCTTCGCCGCCGAGGCCACCCGGGCACGTACCCGCCGGTCAAAGGCGATGAAATCGACGCGGTCGCCGCCGCCGTGGGCCAGCATGCCCAGCAGCAGGGCCGCCTCGATGCCGGTATCCAGCCGGGGCTCATCCAGGATGCGGGCCGCCGAGGTGCGCGCGGTATCCAATGCAATGATGACCCTCCGGTCCCGTTCCGGACGCCAGGTGCGCACGACGGTCTCCTGGCGCCTCGCCGTCGCGCGCCAATCGATGGACCGGACATCGTCACCGCGGACGTAATCGCGCAGGGAATCGAATTCCGTCCCGGCACCGCGGAGCTGGACGGAGGCGTTCCCATCGAGTTCGCGCAGCCGGCGCAGCTTGGCCGGCAGGTGGCGCTTGGACCGGAAGGGCGGCAGCACACGCAGCGAACCCGGGTACGTGAGCGTCCGCTGCCTGGCGGCGATGCCCAGGGGACCGAAGGAACGGATGGTGATATGGGCGGTGCGGAGTTCACCGCGGCGTTCCGGAAGCAGCGTCCCCGAAGCGATCCGGGCCTCACCGGGAGGCACCGTCAGCCGTCGGACTGGATTCTTCTGCCCGGCAGAGGGCTGCCAGGCGTCCCGGAGCAGCGCGTGCATGGTCCGTCCGGAATCATTGCGGACCACAACGGGCGCGGAGACCTCTTCGTCGAGCCGGGCGGTCTGGGGCAGCTGCCGTTCCAGCCGGGCGCGCAGCGGCGGGGCAGCGAGTGCCAGGTCCACCGCAGCCGTGGCCGCGAGGAGCCCCAGCCAGAAAAGGAAGGTGCCGGTTCCGGGGAAGAGGAACACCGCGGCGGCGCCCACTGCGGCGAGGACAACGAGCCGGCCTGAGACAGCCATCGGCTTCGCCGCCTACCGGGGGACCGGGACGGTGGCGAGGATACTTCCCAGCACGTCATCCACGCTGACTCCGTCCATTTGGGCTTCCGGCCGCAGCGCCACCCTGTGCCGCAGGGCGGGGAGCGTCAGGGCCTTGACATCATCCGGCGTGGTGAACGTCCGTCCGGACAGCCAGGCCCAGGCCCGGGCGGTGTTCAACAGTGCGGTCGCGCCGCGGGGCGAGACACCCAGCTGGAAAGACGGTGCGGAGCGGGTCGCACGGACCAGGTCCACAATGTAGCCGAGGACTTCGGGGGAGACTTCCACCCGGGCCACCGCTGCGCGGGCATGGCGCAGGTCGGCTTCGCCCGCCACCGGGCGTACCCCGGCGGCGGCGAGGTTCCGCGGATCGAAACCGGTTCCGTGCCGGCGGATGACTTCGATCTCCTCCTCGCGTCCGGGGAGGTCCAGGGTCAGCTTGAGCAGGAACCGGTCCAGCTGGGCTTCCGGGAGGGGATAGGTGCCCTCATACTCCACCGGGTTCTGCGTCGCGGCCACCATAAACGGGTCCGGCAGCGGGCGGGAGACGCCGTCGACCGACACCTGGTGCTCTTCCATGGCTTCGAGGAGCGAGGCCTGGGTCTTCGGCGGGGTGCGGTTGATTTCGTCCGCCAACAGGATGTTGGTGAAGACGGGACCCTCGCGGAAGCTGAACTCTGAAGTGCGGCCGTCGTAGATGAGGGAGCCGGTCACATCGCCGGGCATCAGGTCGGGCGTAAACTGCACCCGTTTGGTGTCCAGCGACAGTGCGGCGGCGAGGGTTCGGACCAGGAGCGTCTTGGCCACGCCCGGAACACCCTCCAGCAGCACATGGCCCCGGGCCAGCAGGGCAATGATCAGTCCCGTCACGGCAGCGTCCTGGCCGACCACGGCTTTGGCAACCTCCTGGCGGACGCCGTGCAGTGCGCGGCGGGCGCTCTCATCCTGTTCGGCCATGGTGCCGCCGGCTTGAATGGCTGCGGGCACCGCTGGATGGGGCTGGGTCATGATTCGGTTATCTCTTCCTCTAGGTCCAGCAGTTCCTGCGACCAGGTCACCAGGGCACTGTCGTTTTTGGGTACGTCTCGGTTGAGCAGGTTGTCCAGTTCGGCGGCGGAACGCCCAGTGTTCCGGGCAGCAGCTTCCACGACGGCAGCGGCAGTGCTTCCGGGGCCCAGCCGCAGCCGTGCGGCCAGCCGGGTCAGCGTTGCCGCCCGCAGGTTGGCCGCGGCACGGTCCAACGCCCGGCTGTCCTGATACAGCCTCGCCCGGCCATCCGCCGTTTCTGCGGCCCGGACCACGACGGGCATGGGCTCGAGGGCCAGGGGTCCCAGCCTGCGGCCACGCCACAACGCGGCGAGCGCAGCGACAACAAGTACCCAAGCCAGCAGGGGGTTCACCCAGTCGGGAAGCAGCGAGAACGGGTTGACGGGTGCCGTGCCGGCCGG
>NZ_DALZXY010000016.1:12009-36196 GCF_031988865.1 Arthrobacter sp. | reverse complement strand
GAGGGCCAGGGCAGCGTTTCCGCTGCCGGTGATGCTTTCGTTGGCCAGCAGCCCGGTGTAGCCAAAGACTGCTTCCGTACCGTCTTCCGAGGCAGCGAAGAGTCCGGCCGGTGACTCGCCGCCGGTGACAGGGAAACAGGTGACCGGGCCGCGGTAGGCCAGGCCGCCTGCCGTGACGCTGCCGGCTGCCTGGGCCGCCGGATCGGGACAGCTGGCGCTGATCCCCATCCCCGAGTCCAGGACGTCCTGGGGGACCAGGCCGGCGTGGGTGATGCCCGGGGCCAGCTGCCCGAGCTGGGTGAACGTCGGTTCCACCAGGACGGTTTTGGCTGCGGCGTCCGCCAGGTCTTCCAGCTGGCCATGGCCAAGGAATTCGTTGGGGTCGAAGAGCAGGAGCGTCGCCTCGCCGGCCCGCAGCCCGTCCATGGCAGCGGCATGGTCCTTGGCTACAACGACGTCGACTCCCTGGTCCCGCAGCACACGGGCGAGGGCCTGCGCGCCGGCGGGAGCGGGGTTCTCGGCGGAAAGAGCCGCCCGGTCGCCGTCGGAACCGGTGAGCAGCCCCAGCGCGACGCCGGCAGCAAGCACCAGCCCCAGGATGATCCACAGGCGCCAGGCGCGCAGTTTGTGGCGCAGGCTGCCCGGTGCGGCGGCGTCGGGCATTGTTGTGGTGCCGGTCCCGCCAGGCTGTTCCCCGGATCCTGGCGCCGGTAGGCCTGCCTGCGAAGGGCCCAGGGGTGCGCCGCTCATTTCGGCACCGCCAGATAGGGTTTCGCTTCGCCGGAAGTGCCCGCAGGCTGGCTCTGCAGGAGGAGGGCATCGAGCTGTTGTGCCCTGGCGGCGTCGGGCGCGGCAGCCCGGCCCTTTCCGTAGCGGACCTCGTCGAAGCGTCTGCCCAGCCACAGAATGTCATTGGCTGCGGACGGGAAAACGGAGCTGAGCGCGGACCCGGCTTCATGTGCCGTCCGCCCGGGACGGGGTTCCAGGATGACCCGCTCCTCCGCCGTCCGGAGGATAGCGCGCAGGCGCTCCGCGAGCGCTGTGTCCCAATCCCCGTCCGCCGCGGCCTTCTCAGCCAATCGGCGGTGGCCGGAGGCCTCCAGCTCGGGCGCGGTTTCTTCGAAAAGCCCCGGCCGTTGACGCCGCGCGTTGAGGCGGGGCCTGATTACCAGGACCGCCAGCGCAAGCACCAGCACGGCACCCAGCCCCAGCAGGAGCACCCCGGTGGCGGACCCGACGCCCTGGATGCTCGAAAGGACGTCGCCGAGCCATTCCAGGACGGTCCCGAGCAGCCGCTCCGCCAGCCCCGGCTTTGCATCCTGGTACTCACTCCGGGACAGCTCGTTTTCCAGCCATCCGCGGGCCTCATCGGCTCCAGGGGTCACGGGCACCTCAAACCGCAGCACGGGGTGGGCAGACAGCAACTCGATCATGGAAGCCTAGGCGGATCCGTTGGACGGGCCGCCTGGCCACGGCCCCTGCCCGGCGGCAGGGCCGGGACCCGTGGCGCGGCCCGGAACGGTATCCGGCGCAACGGATCCGACCAGCTCCTGGTCCTTCATGAGGGCGACGTCGAACCCCTCCTGCCGCATGCGCAGATCAATGTAAAGCAGGGACGTGACGGTGGCCTGGAACGCGTATCCGATCGCGCCGAAGAAGGCGGACACTGCGGAGGTCAGGAAGAGTACCGGCGTCATGGCGGCGAAGTCGTTGGCAGCGGTTTCCGGCGCTCCGAACGACGCGAACAGGGTGATCAACATGGTGATCGGCATGCTGATCACGGACGTGATGATCGAAACGATGAGTGTGGTCAGCAGCAGGATGCCGCAGGTCCGCCACCAGTTCCGCCGGGTCAGGGCCCAGGAACGCCCGATGGCGGCGAAGACACCGCGGGGTTCCAGCACCAGGGCGGCGGGGGCGAGGGCGAGTTTCACGGACAGCCAGAGGAACACGGCAGTAAGGCCCAGGACGCCCAGGACGGTCAGGAGTATGCCGGAGGAGCCAAGCAGGTCGACCACGAACACAACGCTGAAAATGAAGATGGTGATACCCACCGCGGCAGCGGCGAACAGCAGCAGCGACAGGCCGGCAAGGCGCAGCAGGGAAGCCTTGGACAGGCGCCAGGTTTGTCCGAACCCGGTCCTGAGGTTCAGGATTGCCCGGGCCATCGGAATGACCAGCAGGCCCTGCATGACGCAGATGCCAACCACGGACAGGATCATCAGCGCCGTTCCGCCGGAAAGCGCCGACGTTCCCAGAGAAAGCGCCTGCGCATCAGTGAGCTCCGCGTCAAGGTCGAGGCCTGACAGCGTCCCCAACAGCGACTGCGTAAACAACAAGGACAGGACGGTTATAACGCCCTGGATCAGGAGGGCGGTGCCGAAGGTGGCCGCCGGATTACGGCGGCAGGCCTGGAATGCTCCGTCCAGGATTTCGCCCAGTCCCAGCGGGCGCAGGGGAATGACACCCGGCTTCGGCGGTGCGGTGTACTGGCCCGGTGCCTGCCCGTAGGGTCCGGGGGGAAGCTGGGGGGCTGGCTGGCCGCCCTGCCCCCAGGCTGGCTGGCCGTAGGGGTTTTGGCCGTAGGGGGTCTGGCCCCACTGCGGCTGCTGGCCCCACTGAGGCGGCTGGCCCCATTGGGGCTGCTGTTGCGGCTGTGCACCCCAGGGCGGCTGGGGCCCGGACGGCTGGGCCGGCCCTTGGTGGCTGGGACCCTGTGGTGCCGCGGCGTCGGCCGCAGAACCGGGATCCGGTTCGTTGTGATTGTCCTGACTCATCCGTAGCCCCCGCTTTTCGGTACATCATTTCCGTTTGTCCTAGTCCGACTATAGTTTCTGCGTGCGTTGACCGGGACCCGACGGGCCGTGGCGAAAATATGCCGCTTAGGATGATAGGGATAACATGGGCTATTCCGGCGTGTTGCGACTCCTTCGACGAAGGGGAGGCAGCACGCGCATCGAGTTGCGCAGCAGCGCACGCAGTCCGGCGCACGTCCTTCGGGCCGCGCAGCGGCGTCGACGGAATCAGCAAGCCTGGCGCCAGGGACCATTGCGCTGCCGCCGGGTGCGTCCAACGCCCATGCGGGGCGGGAAGTAGCGGGGAACTGGGAAGCATGAAGGCACGGATACTGGTCGTAGACGACGACGAAGCGCTGGCCGAAATGATCGGCATCGTGCTCCGCAACGACGGGTTCGACCCCGTCTTCTGCGCCGATGGTGCACAGGCCCTGGAGATCTTCCGCGCTTCCAAGCCCGATCTGGTCCTGCTGGATCTGATGCTGCCGGGAATGGACGGTATTGAAGTGTGCCGCCAGATCCGTGCGGAGTCGGACCTGCCGATCGTGATGCTGACCGCCAAATCAGATACGGCCGACGTCGTCCGCGGTCTCGAATCGGGCGCGGACGATTACGTCCCCAAGCCGTTCAAGCCGGCGGAGCTGGTCGCCCGGGTCCGGGCGCGCCTGCGGCCGGTGGATTCCAAGTCCCCGGAAACCCTTGCCATCGGCGAGATCAGCATCGACGTGGCCGGCCACTCGGTGGCCCGCGGGATGGAGCGCATCGCGCTGACCCCGCTCGAATTCGACCTCCTCGTGGCGCTGGCACGCAAGCCGTGGCAGGTGTTTACACGGGAAATGCTGCTGGAGCAGGTCTGGGGCTACCGGCATGCGGCTGACACGCGGCTGGTCAACGTGCATGTGCAGCGGCTCCGTTCAAAGATCGAGCGCGATCCTGAAGCGCCCGAAATCGTCCTGACGGTACGTGGTGTCGGTTACAAAGCCGGGCAAAACTAGCCCCGGTTCCGCTGCCGGAATGGCAGCGGAACCGCGCGGCAAGGCTAAACGCAGACGAGCCCGGGAGCTCAGCGTCCGTGCCCTGACGGCACTTCGCCGGGCCGCCGATGTGGTGAACCGGGCGACCATCCAGCGGGTCGCAGTCCGCTGGCGGCGGTCCCTGCAGTTCAAGACGGTGCTGGCCACCCTGCTGCTGGTGATCGTGGCGTCCGGCGGAATCGGCGCGTTCCTTTCGCACCAGATTGCCGGCGCCCTCTATGAGGAACGCCTGACGCAGTTCCGCGCCGAAGCGACCGCCGGACTCAGCAGCGTCAAGGAGAACTTCCGCACGACGGCGGCCACCGACCGTGAAGGCACTGAACGGCTGGTCTCCAACACCCTCTCGCTGCTCGAAGGCCGTGGGGCGGAGACCCCGCGCCGCTACCTGCTGACGCCCCTGCCAGGGCAGGAGAACCTCTACGTTTCACCGCTGGGCGACGGCATCACCGCCAGCGGTATTCCCGCGCCGCTGTCCGAGTCCGTCGCGGCGCTGGATCCGGACGACGGGGAAGACATTGTCTACTGGTCGGCCCTGGCGCTGGCGCACGGCGAACCCGGCGTCGCCTTCGGGACCAAAGTCACCCTGCCGCCGGATCGTTCCGAATACGCGCTTTACCTGATCTATGACCTGTCCACCATGCAGCAGACGCTCAACGACATCCACGGGATCCTGTGGATTGCAGGCGGGCTGCTGCTGGTGATCATCGGCACCATTGCCTGGGTTGTGACCAAGGCCGGCGTGGGTGGTGTCAGCGCCGCCGCGTCCGTCTCCGAGAAGCTGGCGGCAGGGGAACTGCAGGAACGAATGGAAGTCAAGGGCGAGGACGAGGTCGCCCGCCTGGCTGCGTCGTTCAATCACATGGCCGCCACGCTGCAGGACCAGATTACCCAGCTCGCGCAGCTGTCCCGGATGCAGCAGGGCTTCGTTTCGGACGTCTCCCATGAGCTCCGCACGCCGCTGACGACTGTGCGGATGGCCGCCGAAGTGCTCTACGACGCCCGCGAAGGCTTCGACCCGATCAGCAAACGGTCCACCGAACTCCTGTACCACCAGGTGGAGCGTTTCCAGGCGCTGCTGGCAGACCTGCTGGAGATCAGCCGGTTCGACGCCGGTGCCGCCGAGCCGGACCTTGAAGCAGCCGATATCCTCGGCATCGTCCGCGATGTAGTTGAGGCCACGGAGCCCCTGGCCCTGAACAACGGTTCCGAGGTGCGCATCGTCTGTCCGGAAGACCGGGTAGTGGTGGACGCCGATCCCCGCCGGGTTGAGCGGATTGTGCGGAACCTGGTGGTAAATGCACTTGAGCACGGTGAAGGTAAGCCGATCGAAATTGCCGTCGCCACCAATGCGGACGCCGTAGGCGTGGCGGTCCGTGATTTCGGTATCGGGATGACCGACGACGACGCCGCCCGCGTCTTCGACCGGTTCTGGCGTGCCGACCCGGCACGCGCCCGGACCACCGGTGGCAGCGGCCTGGGACTGGCGATTGCCGCCGAAGACGCGCGGCTGCACGGCGGCTGGCTGGAAGCATGGGGCAGCCCCGGGGATGGAGCCTGCTTCCGGCTGACCCTGCCGCGCCGGCACGGAGAGGCCTTTGCAGCATCCCCGGTTCCGCTTTCGCCGCATGACATCCCCCTGCCGGCACCCCCGCGTGCCCTGTCCGCCCTATCCCGTGCCACCCAGGAGGACTTCCATGGCTAAGAAACCGGGAGGTGCACGCCTGCCCGTCGTGTTGCTACTCGCTGCCGTCCTGGTCCTGGCCGGCTGCTCCTCGATTCCCACCGTCGGCCCGGTCGGCACAGCCACCGCAAGTGCCGGCGGCAGTGCGCTGTCCAACCAGCTCAGCTACAGTCCGCCGGGGCCGGCGGAAGACGCAGGTCCGCAGGAGATCATCGAAGGCTTCATCACGGCCGGAGTCGGCGCGGGGGAGGACTACAGCGCCGCGCGTGAATTCCTCACCTCCGAACTGGCTGCTTCCTGGGTGCCCAGCGAACGCATCGTGATTTACGGAGCCGATCCGAATGTTGTCCCGCTCCCTGAACCGAATGCCTTCCAGATCCAGCTTGAAGTTGTGGCCTCGGTAAACGCCAAGGGAATCCGCACCGAATCCGCTCCCGGCACCACCGAATCCATCCAGGTCCGGCTGGCGCAGGACGGGGATCAGTGGAGGATCAGCGGGATCCCGAACGGTGTGATGATTTCCGACGTCACTTTCCCGACGGTGTTCCAGGCACACAATCTGTACTTCTACTCCAGCACCTACCGATACTGGGTCCCGGACACGCGCTGGTTCGTCCAGCGCTCCGGAATGGCTGCCTCCGTGGTCAACGCAATGCTGGCCGGGCCGGCCCCCTATCTGCAGGGCGCGGTCACCAGTGCCTTCCCGGCGGAAACGTCGCTGGCACGTGATGCGGTGCCTGTCGTCTCCGGCGTTGCCTCGGTCGATTTCTCCGCCGAAGTGCTGGAGGATTCCAGTGACCTGAACCGGCAGCAGATGACCCTGCAGCTGGAACAGAACCTGCGCCAACTCAATAACGTGAACTCCGTCCGGATGACAGTGAACCAGCGTCCCGTAGATCTGGGCCCGGAGAGCAGTGAGCTGGTACCTGTCCAGGACGACCCATCCGTGGGCAAGACCCAGGTGGCAGTCTCCGGCGAGAACCTGACCTTTTTCCGTGACCGCCAGGCGCTGCCCATCGAGGACCTGCCTGATGTCACCGAATTCGACCCGCGGGATCCGGCGGCCTCCGTCGATCTTTCCACCATTGCCTTCCTTTCCGGCGACCGGAGCACCCTGCTCGTGACCGGACCGGGCAAGGATGTGGCCCCGGTGGCTACGGGCAAGGGCCTCAGCGGGCCCAGCATCGATCCGGAAGGGTGGATCTGGTCGGCTTCCAATGCCGAAGGCGGGGAATCGGGTTCGAAGCTGATCGCCGTCGGCCGGGATCTGCGTAATCCCAACCAGGCCGGCCTGACGCCCTCGTGGCTGGCAGATATGAGCGTGCGTGAGCTGCGGATTTCCCGGGACGGGGCCAGGGCGCTGCTGGTGGTTGAGCAGGACGGCGCTTCCCGCGTCCTGCTGTCCGGCGTCGTGCGGTCCTCAGACGGCACGCCACAGACACTGACGACTCCGCTGGAACTTTGGACGGATGAACCGGTGACGACGGCGGTCTGGGTCGGCGAAAGTTCCGTGGCGGCCCTCCAAAAGGGCCAGGACGAGACCCTCACCCCGGTGATCCTGGACCCAACGGACGAGAACCGGGTCCTGGCGCCCTGGGAGGGGAGCTTTGGGCTTAGCGGCGGCGACGGAGAGGACGATTTGTTCGTCCAGACCGCGGACGCTGTCTACAAGAAGCTCGGCAACGGCTGGATCAAGGAAATCGACGGGCTGCGGGATCCGGCCTTCCCCGGGTAGCTGACCGGCCGCGGATCCCGCGCCCCTCAACGGCAGTTATCGGGCCCGGTCCGCACTGGTCCTGCACAGCGCGGCTTGGCCGGACGGAAGCGGACACCTGCATCACCGGGCGGCCCGTGTGCAGGGCTGCTGCTGCGGCAGGCGCTGACACTGGAGTATGACCGTCCTGCACCGCCTTGAACGCTGGCTCGCCCATCGGGCAGCCAAGGCGCTGGTGCGGGCCGGGCGCGAACTGCGTTCGGTGCTCCTCCCGGTGTCCTGCGTGGTCTGCGGACGTCCGGATGAATCCCTGTGCCCCGGCTGCGCCGCCGCCTTGAGGCGCAGCACCCTGCACCCGTTCAACGCGGCGGCAGGGGCCGATCTCATCCCCGCACTGTCCGTTAATCCCGGCCCGGGGGAGGAGTTCCTCCCGCTGCCGGTAACCGCCGCCGGCCGCTACGGCGCGGGCCTGGCGAGGGCGCTGCTAGCCTTCAAGAACCACGGACACACAGACCTCGCTGGTGTTCTTGCCCCTGCCATGGCACGGGCCCTGCACGCGTGTCCGGAAACCGGACTCGGTCCGCTTGTACTTGTTCCGGTGCCCGGCAGTGCGGGTGCGCGGCGAAGACGGGGCTACGACCCGCTGCAGCTGATCCTCAACGCGGTGCGCAGCCGCGGGCTGCTGCCCCGCGGGGCCCGCACGGGGGATCTCCTGAGCTACCGGCGCACGGCATCGGCCGCAATCCGCATGGCACTGGGGGCCGGGGCGCAGAAGACGCTGGGGGCCAGGGCCCGGCGGAAAAACGTCCACGGCGCCATGACAGCCGGACCGGCAGGAAGCCTGCGCGGGGTTCGGGTTCTGGTTGCCGACGACGTCCTGACCACCGGGGCTACCGTCGCCGAAGCCGTGCGGGCACTGCGTGCCGCAGGTGCGGAGGTGGCCGGCGCCGTCGTTATTGCCGCGGCGCGTGCTCCGTCGCGGAGGCAGTGATTTGACTGCGGGAACCGCCGTGGGCCGGGACGCAGGGGAAGGTTCCGGACACCGCTCAAGGCCGGAAGATGAATTAACCTTCGGGGTGATCTAACGTGATGGATATGGACTGCTTCAAGCAAAGGAGCAATCCTGCGGCAACGGCCGCGGAGGAAACAGGCAGCGGCCGTTGTTGTGTCACCGAAGAATATTGGAGGGCACCATGGAATTCATGATCAGCGGACGCAATGTTGCAGTATCCGATCGGTTCCGTCAGTACGCCGCTGAAAAAATCGGCAAAGTAGAGATCCTCGGAGACAAGGTGCAACGGGTTGACGCCCGGGTCACCAAGCATCAGAACATCCGTGAGGCCGACAGCTCCCTCACCGTGGAATTGACCGTCCTCGGCCGCGGACCGGTAGTCCGGGCTGAAGCATCTTCCGCCGACAAGTTTGCGGCTTTTGACCTTGCCTACGCCAAGCTCATGCAGAGGCTGCGCCGTGCCAGCGACCGCCGCAAGGTACACCACGGCCGGCACACCCCGGTTCCGGTCCAGGTGGCCACCGCCGGTCTCGACCCAGTCAACAGCACCGAACCGCTTTCCGCCCAGCTTGCCGTTAAGGAAAACGAAACAGTGGACGGCAACGAAGCCGACCAGGAGTCGCAGACGGGCGACTGCCCCGTCCTGATCCGGCGCAAGGTATTCCCTGGCGCCGCCATGAGCCTTGACGACGCCGTCGACAACATGGAACTGGTGGGTCATGACTTCTACCTGTTCGTGGATTCTGCCACCGGCGCGCCGTCGGTGGTGTACCGCAGGAAGGGCTGGACCTACGGCGTGATTACCCTCGATTCCAAGTGCGCCGAAGGCACCGAGGAAATCCGTGAAGAAATGCGCGGCTACCGGGACGGCTCGCCCGAACCCGGGGAGGTCCGCGCCACCGCCTGAGAGTCGGTGGGCCTGCCTAGGATGGGAGCATGTCTCCCGCAATGACCCTGGAGCAGGCCCGCCGCACCGTCCTGGGTGCGCAGCACCTAGCCGCTACGCGGCCCGCCAGCCCTACCGCAGGGCAGGTGGGCCGCGTTTTTGATGCACTGGCGCTGCTTCAGATCGACTCCGTCAACGTCCTGACCCGCAGCCACTACCTGCCGCACTTCTCCCGGCTGGGGCCGTATGACCGGTCCCTGCTGGACCGGATGGCCTCGCGGCATCCCCGGCAGATGGTGGAGTACTGGGCGCATGAGGCCAGCTATGTCCGCCCAGAACTGTTCGCCGACCTGCGTGTGTGGCAGCGCCGGACCTGGATGAGCGCACGGGACATGCCGCAGGAGCTGCGTGCGGGCGTGTCCAAGGCCGTCCTGGAGCTCCTGGAAGAGAAGCATCCGCTGACTGCCCGGCAGGTCGAAGCGCTTCTGGGGCATAAAGCGGATGAGGCCGCGAAATCCTGGGGGTGGAACTGGAGCACGGTGAAACGCGTGCTGGAGGACCTCTTCGAACAGGGCGTCATCACTTCCGCCGGCCGCAGCACCCAGTTCGAGAGACTTTATGCTCCCACCGCGTCCGTGCATCCGCACGGGGCCGGTTCCCTGGACCGCCCCGACCGTGCTGATGCCCTGCTGCGGCTCACCGGGACAGCAGCGCGTTCCCTCGGCGTGGCAACGGCAAATACCCTCGCGGACTATTTCCGGTTGCCGGTGCGGGAGACCCTCGCGGCCGCCAGGATGCTCTGCGCCAGGAACCAGCTGGAAGAAGTTGAAGTCGATGGATGGAAGGGTCCCGTGTTCCGGCACCCGGAAGCCCGCACACCGCGCACGGCCAAGGGCCGGGCCCTGCTGAGTCCCTTCGACTCGCTCATTTTCGACCGGCGACGCCTGCGCGAGTTATTCGGAATCGAATACCGGATCGAAATCTATACGCCGGCGCACAAGCGCCGGTTCGGCTATTACGTGCTGCCGTTCCTGCTTGGTGACCGGATTGTGGCGCGGGTGGACCTGAAATCCGACCGCTCCGGTGGAGCGCTGCTGGTCCAGTCCGCACACCTGGAACCGGGGGCGCCAGGGAATACGGGCGTTGAGCTTGCCGCGGAATTACGCCTGATGGCGCGTTGGCTGGGTCTCGCAGAGGTTATGGTAAGACCTGTGGGCGACCTTGCGCCCGCCCTGAAACTGGCAGTTAACCGTGAGTAACCCATGCCGGGAACCGAGGCGACCTGCCGGACGTCTCTCACGTAGACTGGGGACGCCAGAAATCGGCAACACTAGATTGGGAGCAAATCAGTGGCATCACTTCTCGAACGAGTTCTTCGCACCGGTGACAAGAAAACGCTGAAAACACTGCGTATCTACTCCGACGCGATCAACGTGCTCGAGGACGAGTTCAAGGGCATGAGCGATGCCGAGCTGCGGGCCGAGACGGACAAGCTCCGGGAACGCCATGCGGAAGGCGAGTCCCTGGACGACCTGCTCCCCGAAGCCTTTGCGCTGGTCCGCGAGGCCGCCGGCCGTACCTTGGGCATGCGGCACTTCGATGTGCAGATGATGGGCGGCGCAGCCCTTCACCTGGGCAACATCGCCGAAATGAAAACCGGTGAAGGTAAGACGCTGGTCGCCACCGCACCGGCGTTCCTCAATGCGCTGACCGGCCGCGGCGTGCACGTCGTGACCGTCAACGACTACCTTGCGGAGTACCAGTCGGACCTCATGGGCCGCGTCTTCCGTTTCCTGGGCATGTCCACCGGCTGCATCCTGGCGAACCAGGATCCGGCGACCCGCCGCGAGCAGTATGCCGCCGACGTCACGTACGGCACTAACAACGAATTCGGCTTCGATTACCTGCGCGACAACATGGCCTGGAGCGCCAACGAGCTCGTCCAGCGTGGACACAACTTCGCCATCGTTGACGAAGTGGACTCCATCCTCATCGACGAGGCACGGACCCCGCTGATCATTTCCGGTGCGGCCAGCGGAGACGTCAACCGCTGGTACACGGAATTCGCGAAGGTCGTCCAGCGCCTGTCCCTGGACACGGACTATGAAGTCGACGAAAAGAAGCGCACCGTCGGTGTCCTTGAAGCCGGGATTGAAAAGGTCGAGGACTACCTGGGCATCAGCAACCTGTACGAGGCTGCGAACACCCCGCTCATCGGCTTCCTGAACAACGCGATCAAGGCCAAGGAACTGTTCAAGCGGGACAAGGACTACGTCATCCTCAACGGTGAGGTCCTGATTGTCGACGAGCACACCGGACGCATCCTGGCCGGCCGCCGCTACAACGAGGGCATGCACCAGGCCATCGAAGCCAAGGAAGGGGTGCAGATCAAGGCCGAAAACCAGACTCTGGCGACGGTCACCCTGCAGAACTACTTCCGCCTGTACGAAAAGCTTTCCGGTATGACCGGCACCGCCGAAACCGAGGCCGCCGAGTTTATGGGCACCTACAAGCTTGGCGTGGTCCCGATTCCCACCAATAAGCCGATGGCACGCCTGGACCAGCCAGACCTCATTTACAAGAATGAAGTCGCCAAGTTCGACGCCGTCGTCAAGGACATTGCCGAGCGGCACGCCTCGGGCCAGCCGGTACTGGTGGGTACCACCAGTGTCGAGAAGAGCGAATACCTCTCCAAGCAGCTGGCCAAGGCCGGCATCCGGCACGAAGTGCTTAACGCGAAGAACCACGCGCGTGAAGCGGCGATCGTTGCGCAGGCCGGCCGCAAGGGCGCCGTCACGGTGGCCACGAACATGGCCGGCCGCGGAACCGACATCATGCTCGGCGGCAACGCCGAATTCAACGCCGTGGCGGAGCTCAACAGCCGCGGGCTGGACCCGGCAGAGAACCCCGAAGCGTACGAGGCTGCGTGGCCCGCGGCGCTGGAAAAGGCCCAGGCCGCTGTCGCTGCCGAGCACGACGAGGTGCGTGCCCTGGGCGGCCTCTACGTGCTGGGCACCGAGCGTCACGAGTCCCGCCGCATCGACAACCAGCTGCGCGGGCGTTCCGGCCGCCAGGGTGACCCGGGCGAGTCCCGTTTCTACCTCTCGCTGACCGATGACCTGATGCGCCTGTTCAACTCCGGTGCAGCGGAACGGATCATGAACAGCTCCTCGATGCCCGACGACGTCGCGCTGGAATCGAAGCTGGTCTCCAAGGCGATCCAGAACGCGCAGGGACAGGTGGAAGGCCGCAACGCCGAGCAGCGTAAGAACGTCCTGAAGTACGACGACGTCCTGAACCGCCAGCGCGAAGCCATCTACGGCGACCGGCGGCGGATCCTCGAAGGCGACGACCTGCACGAGAAGGTCGGCTTCTTCCTCGAAGACGTCATCAGCGCCATTGTCAACGACGCCACGGCCGAAGGCCACGGCGACGACTGGGACCTCGACACCCTGTGGAAGAACCTGAAGATCGTGTACCCGGTGGGGCTGACCATCGACGAGGTATTGGACGAAGCAGGCGGGAAGTCCCACCTGACCCGCGAATTCCTGCTCAACGAGATCCTCTCCGACGCGCGCCTGGCCTACCAGGCCCGGGAAGATGCCCTCGGATCAGCGGCGATGCGCGAACTCGAACGCCGCGTTGTCCTGTCGGTCATCGGCCGCAAGTGGCAGGAACACCTCTACGAGATGGACTACCTCAAGGAAGGCATCGGCCTGCGCGCCATGGCACAGCGCGACCCGCTCGTTGAGTACCAGCGCGAGGGCTTCATTATGTTCCAGACCATGATGGAAGCCATCCGCGAAGAGAGCATCCGTTACCTCTTCAACGTTGAGGTCCAGGTCAGCGAGCCTGCCGTGCCCGAAGCCCTGCAGGGAATCAAGGACGCCCGGGGAGTCGTGGGGACCCCGGTGATCAAGGCAGCGGGACTGGAAACTCCGGAACAGCCCGCGAGCCTGCAGTTCTCCGCCCCAAACAGCCAGGGCCAGGCTGAAACCCGGATCGAGCGCACCACCCCGGCTAAGCAGGGCGGGACGGCGGCTGGCTCACAGCCTGCCTCCCGGAAGGACGCCAAGTCCGGCGCGAAGAAGAAGCGGCGCAAGTAGCCTTAACCGATTTCCAGCACAGTAACCTTCCAGAGTCCGCGCCGCAGCTCCAAACGGAGAGCTGCGGCGCGGACTCTGGTCGTTTCGGCAGCTGCCACCGCTGCTTCATAGACGCCTTCGGAGACAGGGCAGACGCGGACCCGCAGCACCCGGACATTGCGGTGCAGCCGGACGTCGCTGCGTCCCCGCACCAGGTTGGCACGCAGCTGCAGGCGCTCGAATTCCTCTAGGTCGAGCCACCGTGCCATCTGCTGCAGGGGGCGCACCCCGGCCAGGACCTCGAGCGCGCCGATCGTGACCGAGCGGGCAATGGCTGCCACCCGGGCGTCGTCTTCGGGGGAACTGGACCAGTTGGCCTCCGGGGGAAGGGGGGCCGGGTGCAGGGGACGGACGGTCGCCGGCCGCTGCTGCGGAACCACTGGCGGAGCGAGCCCCGGGACGGTGCCAAACACGGGCGGACGCGGTACCGGGACGGGAAGAGGTTCCCCGCTGGCGCGGGCCAGTCCCAAGGATTTTTCGGCGGGAAGCTCCCCGGGGGTGGGAAGGATGATCACGGTCGTCACGGTAGGGTCCTTTCCAAAGAGGCTTATCCGGCGGGCAGCGGCGGCACGCGCAGGATCTGGCCGGGGAGCAGTCTGTCCGGCTCGGGGCCGATGACCGACTGGTTCAGCTCGTACCACTGCGGCCACAGCTCCGCGCATTCGGCATCGGTCGCGAGAGAGCCAAGCTGGGCCGCGGCCAGGTCCCACAGCGTGTCTCCCGCCACGACGGTGACCGTCTCCGAGGAGGAGCCATCGGCGCGGAGCCCGGGCGGGATCAGCAGGGAGGGTGGAACTGGATCAGGAGCGGGTTTCCAGGCCGGATCCACGGCAACGGACCCCTCCTCCCAAGTTCCCTCCGGATCAAGTTGCCAGCCCGGAACAACCACTGTGCCCTGGCCAGGGATGCCGGCCGGGTAGGCCTCAGCGGCGGGATTGTCCGCAGCCGGCACTGCGAGCGCCGGGACCGCTGCCAGCGCCGCCGGTACCGGGCCGGCGATCAGCTGGACGCCCAGAGCAGCGGCGGCAAGCCGCCGAAGGAAACCCGGGCTGAACAGGCCCACTGTCCGGGCAGCCCCCTGCTTCCCGCACCGGGCCAGGACCGCGGACAGGAAAGCCGCGGCAAACCCGATGACCCACCAGCACAGGACAAGGAGGCCAACCGCGCAGGCCGCCAGCCCAGCGGTCTGCTGCAGGTCCGCCAGCGTGTTGACCCGCAGGACGCCTCCGGCGCCGAGTCCGCCGGCGCGCAGCTGACTGCCCGCCCAGACCAGAAGCAAACCGGACAATGCTGCAGCAGCGGCCTGAAACAGGTCTTCAAGATGCCGTCTCACGTGGTGCTCCTTCCGGTGTCAGCAGGTTCCGCATCATGACTCCGTGGACTTGATGCAGTTTGATGACATTTGATGGGAATGACTTCCTTTGGAAGCGAATTGATGTCTTTTCCTACACATTGATGCCGGCGCTGTCCAGAGTGGCCGATAAAAACCTGAGCTAACCTTTCCCGATGAGATGGGAAGCGTTGTTCGCTGATTTGGAGGCACAGCTGGCGGCCGCCGGGCAGGCCGGGCTGGAATCGGAAATTGCCGAGCGGCAGCGCGGGGAATTCTCGGTCGTCTCACTTTCGGACCGGCTTCGCAGCCAGATAGGCCTGCCGCTGAAGGTGCATCTGGATGCTCCCGGAGCGGTGACGGGTGCGCTGGCCCAGCTGGGATCCGGCTGGCTCCTGCTCCAAGCCTCCGCGGGTTCCCACCTTGTGCCCCTGGAGGCCATCCGGATGGTGGAAGGCATGGACCGGTTCGCTGCCCCGGAAGAAGGGAAGGTCAAGCTGGGGTTGCAGGCAGCGCTGCGGGGCTTGGCCAGGGACCGCTACCCGGTCTACCTGCAGCTGCGGGGCGAGCAGGCCGCCCTGTACGGCAGCATCGACCGTGTGGGCAGGGACTTCCTGGAATTTGCCGTCCTGGAAGCAGGCCTCCCGCGCCGGCGGGAGAACGTCGCCTCAGCCGCGGTGGTTCCGCTGCGCGGGATCGCGGCGGTCAGCTCGTTCCGCTGACCCGGGGAGTCCCTGCATCAGACAGGGGAGGCGGTGCGCGTCAGGCGTCCGCCGCCTCATCCTGCGGAGCCGAGGCCCTGGCCGCTGCGGCCTTCCGGTAGGCACCGGCAATGTATTCCTCAAGCTTGGCGGACTCAACCCGCCATTGGCCCCGTCCGCCCACCTGGATGGCCGGAAGCTCCCCGGACCTCACCAGGGCATACGTCTGGGACGAGGAAATGTTCAGGACCTCGCCGACGTCGGTCAGCGTGAGGAACCTTTTCTCCACCATCGTGCCCACCACCGAACCCTTTCCAGTAACCTGCGCTGCTGCCCAAGTCTGCCATCACAGCGTCAGGCCGGCCGAAGATATCCACAAATACGGGCCCCCACCCGTTCCCATCCTGCACGTTGCACGTCACAATGGCGTCCAACACTCCGCAGGGAGCCCAGGGGGAACCAACAGGGGGATCGATGAGTCTCAAGCAGGCAGCGCCCACAGCGCCCGTCCAGCGCCTTCAGAAACCGTCGTGGAAAGACCCCCGGCTGCTCCTGGGCGTGCTGCTGGTCCTCGGATCGGTGGCAGGGGTCACCGCGCTTATGGCCAGCCAGGACCAGACCACCGAGGTACTGGCCGCCGGACGGGACCTGCCGGTGGGCACGCCGCTGCAGGCCGCCGACTTTGACGTGGTCCAGGTCCGGCTCGGAGCAGTCGCGGACACCTACCTGGCCGCGGACGAGCCGCTTCCCGAGAATACGGTGGCAGGCGGACTGATCCGCAAGGGTGAGCTCATCGCACGGGCGGACCTCTCGACGGCCGATCAGCTGGACCGCAAGCCCTTTGGACTGAACGTGGAAACGCCCTTGCCCTCCGGTATCCAGGCCGGAGACCGGATCGACGTCTGGGCCTCGCTGCCCGACGGCCGGAACGGTTACAGCGAACCCCGCCGGCTGCTGGAAGCCGCAGAAATTTCAGAACTATCGGTGTCGGAGTCAGTCATTGCCGGGACGGATTCGACGCGCCTGCTGGTGCTCGTTGAGGATTCCGATCTGCCAGCACTGCTTGGCGCCCTGTCCAACCAGGCCAAAATCGCCGTCGTGCCGAATCCGGCAGCCGGATGAGCGCCATCCCGGTTGTCACCTCCGGCAGCGGAACCGCGGAGCTGGTTCAGGGGCTTGAACGGCTGCAGGGGCCGGTGACTGTCATCCGCCGCTGCGAGGAACTCGCTGAACTTATCGCGGCGTGCCAAAGCGGCATGGCACGGGCAGCCATTGTCGACGATGCCGCGGGCGAATTGACCGCCAGCCTGGCTGAACGCCTTGCGGCTGCGGGAGTGGCACTTGTTGTCCTGGCGGACGACGACGAGGCGAAGGCGCGGCTCGAGTCGCTGGGCATCCAGCATGCGTCCCGGTCGCTGGAATCCCCGGCGCTCGCGGCCCTGGTGGCAGAGGCAGTGGCCGGCCAGGAGCAGCGGTTTGCTGACCGGGGCACGGCATCCTCGCTGGCAGATCCGGCCGAGACGCTGCGCCGGTGGGAGCTGGCTGGCCAGGAGACCGAACCAGGGGAGCCGTCCCCGGGCCGGCAAGGGGTGCTCGTCGCCGTCTGGGGCCCCGCCGGTGCCCCCGGGCGCACCACTCTGGCCCTGAACCTGGCGGCGGAGGCCGCTGCGGCCGGAAGCCGGGTACTCCTGATCGACGCAGATACCTATGCGCCGAGTATTGCCGTGGCCTTGGGCCTGACCGGGGAATCCGCGGGAGTGGCCCAGGCCTGCCGCCTGGCCGACCAGGGGCTGCTCGACCCTGGGTCATTGGCAGGATCCGGGGTCTCGGTGGACATCAAGGGACAGCGGATGACGGTGCTGACCGGGGTCACCCGCTCGGACCGCTGGATCGAGATCCGGGGAACGGCACTGGCCCGTGTCCTGGAACAGTCCCGCGCGCTCGCCGACATTACCGTGGTGGACTGCGGGTTCAGCGTGGAAGCGGACGAGGAGCTGAGTTTCGACACCATGGCTCCGCGGCGCAACGCCGCAACGCTGATTGCGCTGGAACGCGCCGACACCATTTATGCCGTTGGAGCGGCCGACCCCGTCGGTGTTCCGCGCCTGGTCCGGGCCCTGACCGAATTGGAAGCCGCGGTGCCGGGTGTGTCCCCGCTGGTCGTGCTCAACAAAGTCCGGAGGTCCACAGCCGGGCGCACACCCGAGCGCCAGCTCAGCCAAGCCTGGGAACGGTTTGGTCCGGGGAAGATTGACGCGTTCCTCCCGGCGGACTGGGAAGCAGCCGATGCGGCAATCCTCGCCGGCGCCGCACTGCTGGAGGCAGCACCGGCCTCGTCCCTCCGGGTGGCCATCGCCGCGCTGGCCAATGTCCCCGCCGGGGCGCGCCGTCGAAGCCGCGGACGCCGTGGCGCAGGTACGAAGTGAACATTTCATAGCCGACGGGATAGGCTCATTGTGAGCGGACTGCAACGGAGCGGTTCGTAATAAACGGCGATTTTCGGAGGCGTATTACATGTCGTCTGGATCCAACATCACGGATCTGTCTAGTTCGGATACTTCCCTTGAGGAGTTCATCGGGAATTACTACGAGCATCTGGCGGCTGAAGACGCCGAGCTTTACCCGGATAAGGCCCTGAGGGAGCGCGCAGAACAGCACCGCGACCTGGCCTGGGCCCGGGCCGAGGGCACGGCGGCGGTGGATATCTTTGACCAGGGTGACGCGAGCGTCATCCTGATCGTCACCGATGACATGCCGTTCCTGGTGGATTCGGTGACGGCGGAAATAGTGCGGCAGAACAGCGGCATCCGGCTCATGGTCCACCCGACGTTCCTCGCCACCAGGCACCGGGAAAGCGACACCCTGCAGCAGGTGCGGCGGGTGCCCTCGGCAGTCGGCGTTTCCAGCGGCGACACAGCTGCGCTGCCGAACATCTCGGGCCTGATCGGTGGGGAAAACGAGACCACCCGCATCGAATCCTGGATTGCCGTCGAGGTTCCGCGGCTAACCGATGCCAGCCGCCGCGCTGCCATGATCGAAGGACTCGAGCGGGTCCTGTCCGACGTCCGCGTCGCCGTCCGTGACTGGCCCGGCATGCGCTCGAAGGTCCATGAGATAGCCAGTGGACTTGATTCGATTACCGGAGCCGCCGGTATCCCCGACCTGCAGCAGGCCCGTGAACTGCTGACCTGGCTGGATAACGGGAACTTCACGTTCCTGGGCTACCGCGAATACGACCTCCTCAGCGAAAACGGCGAGGACGTGCTCAGGGCTTCCTCGGGCACCGGACTGGGCCTGCTGCGCCGCGGATCCGAAGCCGGTAAGGTCCAGCGGCTGACCGCGGCCGGGAAGGCGAAGGCACGCGAAAAGCACGCCCTCGTGATCACCAAGGCCAACTCACGCTCGACGGTTCACCGCGCGTCGTACTTCGACTACATCGGCGTCAAGCGCTTCGACGCCGAAGGAAATGTCAACGGTGAGCGGCGGTTCATCGGGCTCTTCGCCACCGGCGCCTACACCGGCTCGGTCCGGAACATTCCGATCCTCCGGGACAAGGTGAAGGCCGTTATGCACCGGGCCGGCTTCCCGGCGGATTCGCACTCCGGCAAGGATCTCCTGGCGATCCTCGAGACCTTCCCGCGCGATGAACTCTTCCAGATCGACGTCGACGCCCTGCTGGAAACCGCCCAGGGCATCCTGCGGCTGCAGGAGCGGCGCCGGACCCGGCTTTTCCTCCGGCCCGACGTCTACGGACGCTTTATGTCAGCGCTGGTCTTCCTTCCCCGCGACCGCTACACCACCTCGGTACGGCTGCGTATCCAGGACGAACTCCGCTCGACGTTCAGTGCCGAGTCGATCGACTACGAGGCACGGCTGACCGAATCAGCACTTGCGCGGCTCTTCTTCCGCATCCGCCTCCCCAAGGGCGCGGAAATCGCAGACGTCGACGCCGCCGCCCTGGAACGCCGGCTGGTCAGCGCCACGCGTTCCTGGCCTGAGGGCATCAACGAGGTGCTTCGGAGCAAGTTCGACCGCGAGCAGGCAGAAGAGCTGTCGGCACTCTGGGCCGACGCGTTCCCCATGGATTACCGGGTGGGTTACGAAGTCGAGGACGCCCTGGAAGACATCGCCCGGTTCGAGGACCGGCTGCAGAACCCGGACACCGCGCCGGAGCTGTTTGTCTACACCCCCGCAGGCTCCACTGACGGCGCTGATACGCGCCTGAAGCTCTACCTGCTGGAACCGCGTTCACTGACCCAGATTCTGCCCTTCCTGCATAACCTCGGACTCGAAGTGCTCGACGAACGCCCCTTCGAGATCCGCCGGCAGGACGGCGTCGAACTTTACCTCTACGACTTCGGCCTGGAATACCCCGCGGGAGTCGATCCCCTGAAGACTGGTTCCCTGCTCGCGGAGGCCTTCCGTGCCGGCAGCTCCGGCGCCAGCGAATCGGATGCCTTTGACCGGCTTGTCCTCGGCCAGAACCTTGGCTGGCGGCAGGTGGTTATTTTCCGCAGCTACGCCAAGTACATGCGCCAGATGGGCAACACGAACTCCTACGGGTTCATCTCCGACACCCTGATGGCCAACCCGCAGGTCACTGCAGCCCTTGGCCGGCTGTTCCGGGCACGCTTCGACCCCGAGACGGACGACACGATCCGCGACGGCGAGTTGGACGCCGCCCGCGCTGAACTCAGCGCCGGCCTGGAACAGGTCCCCACTCTGGACGCGGACCGCGTCCTGCGGACGTTCGCCAACCTGATTGAGGCGACGCTGCGGACCAACTTCTACCAGGACAAGCCCTACGTGAGCTTCAAGCTCAACGTGGAGGCCATCGACGGTGCGCCCTTCCCACGGCCGAAGTACGAGATCTGGGTGTACTCGCCCAAGGTTGAGGGCGTTCACCTGCGCTTCGGCGAAGTAGCCCGCGGTGGGCTGCGCTGGTCGGACCGGCGGGAGGACTTCCGCACGGAAATCCTGGGCCTGGTCAAGGCGCAGACCGTCAAGAACGCCGTCATCGTTCCCACCGGAGCCAAGGGCGGTTTCTACGCCAAGCAGCTCCCGGACCCGGCCGAGGACCGCGGCGCATGGATGGAAGAGGGCAAGGAAAGCTACCGCACCTTCATCCGCGGCCTGCTGGACATCACCGACAACCTGGTGGTGACGGAGGACGGCGAGCAGGTCGTCCCGCCGCAGCGTGTCGTCCGGCACGACGGCGATGACACCTACCTGGTTGTCGCCGCCGACAAGGGCACCGCGTCGTTCTCCGACACGGCCAATGCGATCTCCGCCGACTACGGGTTCTGGCTGGGTGACGCTTTCGCCTCCGGAGGCTCGGTCGGTTACGACCACAAGGCCATGGGCATCACCGCCCGCGGTGCGTGGGAATCGGTCAAGCGGCACTTCAGCGAGCTCGGCGTCGACACCCAGACCGAGGATTTCACCGCTGTAGGCGTGGGCGACATGAGCGGCGACGTGTTCGGCAACGGGATGCTGCTCTCGGAGCACACCCGCCTCGTGGCTGCATTCGACCACCGTCACGTCTTCCTCGATCCCAACCCCGATGCCGCCCGTTCCCATGCAGAACGACGCCGGCTGTTCGAACTGCCGCGCTCGTCCTGGGCCGACTACGACGAATCGCTAATCAGTGAAGGCGGCGGGGTTTACCCGCGCCAGGCCAAGAGCATCCCGGTCAGCAGCCAGGTCCGCACCGTCCTCGGCTTGGATGAGACAGTGACCCAGCTCAGCCCGCCCGAACTCCTGCGTGCCATCCTGAAGGCGCCGTCCGACCTGCTCTACAACGGCGGAATCGGCACCTACATCAAGGCGTCCACGGAGACGAACGCCGAGGTTGGAGACAAGGCCAACGACGGCATCCGCATTGATGGCAGGGACGTCCGGGCCAAGGTTATTGGCGAAGGCGGCAACCTGGGCATGACCCAGCGCGGCCGTATCGAAGCCGCCCTCGCCGGGGTCATCCTCAACACGGATGCCATTGACAACTCAGCCGGCGTGGACTGCTCGGACCACGAAGTGAACATCAAGATCTTCGTTGACCGGATGGTTGCTGCCGGACGGCTGGACCCGTCCGAGCGTTCGGAATTCCTGCACTCCATGACCGACGAGGTCGGCCGCCTGGTGCTGCAGGACAACATCGACCAGAACATGCTGCTGCTCAACGACCGGCAGCACGTTATTGAGTGGAGCCCCAGCTTCGAGCGGCTGATGGACTGGCTGGAAGAACATGCCGGACTGGACCGCGCCCTCGAGGCGCTGCCGACCAACGAGGAACTGCGGGCAAGGGTGGCAGACGGGAAGGGGCTCACCGCTCCGGAACTCGCTGTCCTGGCCGCCTACGCCAAGATCGAGCTGAGCCGTGCGCTGACCGCCTCGGACCTGTCCGATGATCCGTACTTCCGCGGCACCCTGCGTAGGTACTTCCCCAAGCAGCTGGTGGAACGGTTCGACGACCAGCTGGACACCCACCCGCTGCGGCGCGAAATCATCTCCACGATGGTCGCTAACGACATGATCAACATCGGCGGCATCACCTTCGCTTTCCGGGTGATGGAAGAAACCTCCGCCGGTGAAGCAACGGTTGCGCGCGCGTTCACGGCGCTGCGTGAGATCTACGCGATTGACGACGTCGTTGCCGCCTTGGGCGAGCTGCCGGCAAGTTTCCCGACCGAGACCTGGACCACCCTCCACCTCGACATGCGGCGGCTGCTGGACCGTGCCGTTCGCTGGTTCGTGAACCACGTCGGCGGCGACACTTCGATCGACGAGGACATCACCGCGTTCAAGCCGATCGTGGAGCCGCTGCGCAAGGGCCTCATGCGCTTTATGCGCGGAGGGGACCGCGACCGCGTGGAGACGCTGCTGGAAAAGGCAGCCGGCTGGGATGTCCCGGAGGACCTGGGCACGTACTGGGCGGAGCAGTTCGAGAGCTACGGCCTGCTCGACGTCGCGCTGGCGACCCGTCAGGTCGACGAGCCCGCGGACAGCATTGCCGCGGTCTACTACGCCGTGTACGAACGCTACGGCGTGGACGACCTGCTGGAGCGGATCACGAAACTGCCGCGCGGTGACCGCTGGGAAGCACTGGCACGGGCCGCCCTTCGGGACGATCTGTACTCAACCGTGGCGGACATGACTGTGTCGGCCCTGCTGGCCACGCCGTCGCTGGCCGGCGCGGACCCGCTGGAGCGGTTGGAAGCCTGGGAGCAGGAGAACTCCGAGAACCTGGAGCGGGCTACCAAGATGTTCGCCGAGGTAAACCAGCTGGAGCAGGACGACATGGCTTCGCTGTCGGTTGCCCTGCGCCTGCTGCGCTCGATTGTAAGGCGCTAACGGAGCTTGGGACATGGCCATTTTTACTGATCCAATCAAGGCGCACGCCGATTTTGGGCCCGGCGATGCCGAGTGGCTCCATCTGCTGGTGGGCGACTGGCAGTTGGTGGCCGACCTCGCGTTCGCCGACCTTGCACTCTGGTTTCCGCTCCCTAACGGCAGCTACGTTGCCCTGGCACATGCCAGGCCGTCAACGTCGCATACCGTCTTCCACAGCGACTTCGTGGGGGAGCGGATCCGGGGTGATCTGCAGCCCTTGGTGGACAAGGCTTGGAAGAGCCAGGCCATCGAACGTTCCAGCGAGACGAACTGGACAGCGGATACGGCCATGCGCGTGGAGGCAATTCCCTTTGTGCGCAATGGCCGTACCCTGGCCGTCGTCACGTCCCATATGGACCTCTCCAGCTCGCGGATGCCTTCGCGGCTGGAGCTGACCTACCGGCAGTGCGCGTACGATCTGCTGCGGATGGGCACCCTGGGCCTCTGGCCGGACTTCGCAACCCCAACCGGTTCGCGCCGCGGTGCGCCGCGCGTCGGTGACGGGCTGATCCGCCTGGATGCCCAGGGGGTGGTGCAGTATGCCAGCCCCAACGGCGTCTCCGCGTTCCGCAGGCTGGGGGATATGGAGTCGTTGGAGGGCAGGCCGCTGGCGGAAATTACGACAGCGCTGCTGAAGGACCGGCGAATGGTCGACGAAACGCTGCCGCTGGTCGTGACCGGCCGGATGCCGTGGCGGACTGAAATCGAATCGCGCGGCGTCAGCCTCTCCCTTCGCGCGATCCCGCTGCGCGATGAGAAGGAGCGTTTCGGTGCGCTGGTGCTATGCCGCGACGTTTCGGAGCTGCGCCGTCGGGAGATGGAGCTTGTTTCCAAGGACGCCACCATCCGGGAGATCCACCACCGGGTCAAGAACAACCTGCAGACAGTTGCGGCGCTTCTGCGGATGCAGTCGCGTCGGATGGAGAGCGAAGAGGGGAAGCTGGGGCTGGCCCAGGCCATGCGCCGGGTGTCCACTATCGCCCTGGTGCACGAGACCCTCTCCCAGGGCCTGACCCAGAACGTGGACTTCGACGAGCTCATCGACCGGCAGTTCAGGCTTTCAGCTGAAGTGGCGTCACCGGCGCAGTCCGTGCGCACCGAGCGGCAGGGCACTTTCGGCGAGCTGCCGAGTGATTTCGCCACGCCGCTGGCACTGGTGATCAATGAGCTGGTGACCAACGCCGTCGAACATGGCCTGTCCGGGCGTGAGGGGGGAACCGTGTGGCTCAGCGCCGAGAGGCGCAGGGCGGACGACGGCGAAGAGACCTTGGCTGTCACCATCTCGGATGACGGCGGGGGCCTTCCACCTGAGCCCCGCAGCGAAGGCCTCGGCCTGCAGATCGTGCGGACCCTGGTCCAAAGCGAACTCGCCGGGAGCATCGCATGGTCACCCCGCCCTGGCGGAGGCACTGAGGTAACAATCGAGATGGGACTCGACGGCGCGCGGCGCCGGTAGAGTTCCAGGCCAACAATAACGAAGGGCCGCTGCTCAAAGCAGCG